>JALYUS010000238.1 GCA_030853625.1 Chloroflexota bacterium | reverse complement strand
CGGTACATCTCCAGCACCGCCGCGTTGTTGGTCGTGCCATTGAAGAGCGCCTCGGCGCGGTCGCGCCCCCGCGCGGCCATCGCGTGCGTTCGCTCCGGGTCGTGCAGGGCATCGAGGATTGCCGCCGCCATCGCCGGGGGGTCTTTTGGTGGCACGAGCCAGCCCGTCTCGCCGTCCACGATCAGATCCGGCTGGCCGCCGACATTCGTCGCGATCACCGGGATACCGAGCAGTTGCGCCTCCACCGCCGTCCCCGCCACCCCCTCGGTGTGCGAGGGCTGCACGGCGATGTCGAAATCGGGCAGCAGTGCCGGTACATCACTCCGCATGCCGAGGAATACCAGCCGGTCACCACACGTTTCCGTGCCGTAGGCGCGCACGCGCTCCTCATAGGCATGCGCGCTATTCCAGCCGCCGCCGACGAAGACACCCATCACGTCCGGCCGCTCCTTCAGGACAATGGCGAGGGCGTCAATCAGGTCCTCATGCCCCTTCAGGCCGCGCCGCTGGAGCAAATACCGCTTCGGCGCGTACATGATGCCGACCATGCCGACGAGTGGTACATCGTCGGGGATGCCGCATTCGCCGCGAATTTTCCCCTTCGGATGGGAGACATGGTCCGCCAAATCCACGCCGTAATCGGAGACAAAGAGGCGGTCGTCGGCGATGCCGGAGCGACGATACGTGTCGCAGATCGAGGTGCAGGTGCCGATCCAGTAATCGCGCGGCCCGGCGGTGGCGATCTCGGCACGGCGGAAGAAGGCGTGTTCGAGATGGAGCGGCCCCGGTACCTGAAAGGCGCGCGGAATGGGATGCCGCCTGCCGAGCGCGAGCCGCGCCGTCAGCGTCGTGCCGACGTGATAGCAATGGATGATGTCCGGCTGCAATTCCTCAACCAGTTCTCGGAGTTGCCGGAAGCGCCCCGGCGCGAGCCACGGCTTCATGATCGGAAAATCCGTCTCCATCGGATGAACGGTGACACCTGCCGCCGCGTACTCCGCGATGCGCGACCCACCGAGGGGCGCGGCGAGATGCGCCTCGACGCCGAGCCGGACATGGTCGCGCGTCTGCCGCACCGCCCACGGCGCCCCGACCGACGTTTTCGCCAGATACAACACCTTCAATGCGCCATCCTTGCCGCTCCCCATCGTCGTCCTCTTCCTCTCCATTTATCCATGGATAATCCGTCTCTCTGTCTATCCGTAGGGGCGGTTCGTGAACCGCCCTCCGCAGATCATCCACGCCTTCCAACGTCCCACCACCGCGAGAGGGCGGTTCACGAACCGCCCCTACGCACGCATCACCTCATTGGTATCGTGCAAGGGTATGACGATATTTTCCTGCCGCACGCCGTCACGCGCTGCCCATGCCTCGGTGCGTTCCCGCAGCGTGCGGTAGAAAGCGGTGCGGCGGGCGCGCAGCGCATCCTCTCGGTACTCCTGCGCGCGGGCGAGGTTGCGGGCGGACATTCGCGCCATCCGCTCCGGATCGGTGATGACCGCGCGGATGACATTCGCAAGCGCGGCGACATCGCCGGGCGGCGCCATTTCCTCATCCAGCAGCAGTTCGGGGATGCCGCCGACCGTCGAGCCGATGCAGGGCAGGCCGCGCGCCATCGCCTCGATCAGCGCGCGGGGCATCCCTTCGGTGCGGGATGGCATACAGAAAATGTCCGCCGCGTCGAGTTCCGCGCGCACGGCGGCCCCGGCGGTCAGTTGCCCCCGAAAGATCACCCGCTCCGCCATGCCGAGGGCGGCGGCGCGCGCTTCCAACTCCGGCCGGTGCTTGCCGTCCCCGATCAGGACGAGCCGCACGTCCAGCCCCTCCTTCACCAGTTGCGCGACCGCGTCAATCTGCACGTCCGGCGCTTTGTACATTTGCGCCAGCGAGCCAACGGTCACGAGGGTGAATGGCCCGTCACGACGCGGGGCGCGCGGCGCGGCGACGAATGTTCCTTCGGAGAGTTCGACATCGGAGTAATAGGTCGTGAACGACTCCGGCGCAGGCGGGTAGCGGCGTTGTAGCGCGTGCTCGGTCACATACCCCGTCGCCGCTGCGCCCGCGCAGAGCCGCCGCATCCGCCTCGGAAACCACCAGCGGAAAAACGGTCGCAACGGGTGCCGCACCGCGCCGGGCGCAAAGACATCGTACGGATCGCCGAGCGCTTCAACGCCGTAAGGATGGCCGCGACGCCGGAGAGCCGGTTCGATCTGCCCGGCGATTGCCGAGGGCGCGCGAAAGATCACCGCGTCCGCAGGCATCACCGCCGCTATCGCCGCCTCGGTCAATCGCCGCCGCTGGCGGAGATACTGCCACGGCCCAATATAGAACGGCAGCGCAGCGAACGAGACGCCCTCGCCGTCCGCCCGTTGCCACGTCTCCGGCACGGATGCCACCACGTGCAGCCGCGCGACGACACGGACCGTATCGAAGACGGCCAGATAGCGATCCCAGAAGGGGCGCGCGAACATCGTCTGCGTCCAGATTGCGCCGTCCGGCGTCCGGTCGAAGCGGTGCTCCATCGAGACGACGAGGTTCGTACTCATACGGCATTCTCCCGTTGGCGGCGCACGCGGCTCCAGAGATGCATCGGCCCGAAGCCGCGGCGCTCCATGGAGGCAACGAAAAGGATCATCAGATAGGGCATGAGTGCGTACCAGACGAGCGGGCGGACGATGTTGATGGATTCCCCGCGCGACCAAAAAATGATGAACGTGAGGAATGATGCAACGGCGGCCATCCGTGCGGGCGTCGCAGCGCTACAGCCCCAGTAGACAAGTTGCGCGAAAAAGAAGCCGATCATGCCGAGGAAGATTGGCCCGCCGATCCATCCCCAGTTCAGGTATGCCTCCGCGATGAATGAGTAACCCAGGCTCCCGCCGGCCGCCGCGAAGCCGGGGTCCACGATCCCCGTCACCCAGTCCCCCGCCAAGCCATGCCGGGTCGCCGGGTGCAGGTCCCAGAAAAGGTTCGGGATCAGCGTGGAGGCGGCGAAGAAATACTGCGTCCCGTGGTCGAATGGACGTACGGAGGGCACGAGGGTCAATGTATCGGCAATCGTCGCTGTCGTGCTCTCGGTTTCGGCGAGGACGCCGGTGAACGGGCTTGCGCTCGAAGACGGCGCCGCCTGCGGGGCGTAGGGATCATCGGCGGGCTTGTCGCGCGTTGCGCCGACGATCGGGAAGACGATCCCGAACAGGAAAATCGCCGCCCCAATCGTCAGCGCACGCGGCAGGGGTCGAATGGCGCGATGCCAGAGCAGCGTATAGGCGATCACCGGCGCGATCGCGGGATAGCGCGCGCCGAGAAACAACTGGATGAGCGCGTAGATCGCCACGACGATCCCGGAAACGATCTTTCCCCGACGCGAATCGCGGCTGCCCGCGAGCAAAACGAGCGCGCCCGGCACGATGAAGCTGCTGAGAAACTGCGTCCCGGCCTGTAAACCCGTCGCATAATCCTGCTGATAGAGGCCAAAGTAGCCGGATGCCCGCACCACGCTGATCGCCTGCTTCAGTTGCAGCGCGGTGGGCAGGGCAGACGCGAGGATAAGCGCCCAGCCGACAAACCGGATCTCCGCCGGTGACGGCGAGGACTGCGGGGCCGTGTGCCGATCGGGAAAGAGCGGTGTCCGGCGCGATCCGGCATGCAGGAGGGCGCCGAAATGGAACGCGGCGAGGCAGAGAAAGATGAGAAGCAGCGTCTGGAGCGTCACGTCCGCAGAAAACGAGAAATCGAGGATCATCAGGCCCGCCGTATTCAGGCCAATGAGATAGAGGAAGGCGCACCCGGCGTTGAAGGTCGTTGCCGCGATGATGAAAATACCGTACGGGTCGAACACGCTGCCCGTCATCAATTTCCATGAACCGAGCAACCAGGCGAGTTCCACGAGGAGCGCCACCGACGCGGGATAGAGGAGCGTACTATCGCTCCATCCCGCGAGCGGACGCACCCAGACATAGACCGCGATGACGCTCGCCACGAGGCAGAGATGCGCGAAGATGAGGCGCGCGGCGCGGCGCGGGCGCGGCGTGGGAAGCGGGCGCGGCTCACTCTCACCGGGCGGCATGACCGTCGCGCTTGATATGCTAGCGATGGGCATAGACCCGCTCCAGGAGGTTCCATGATATGCGGACATTGAACGGCGTTTGCTCCGCGATGGCGAAGGCTTCCGCCCGCGTGATCGCCGGGGTCGCGGCGCGCGCCGCGAGGAGCGTCTCCGCCCACGCGCGTGGCGGCGCGGTGAGGGCGCGCCGGGAGACGAGAGAGGGAACGATGTCCGCCTCGCGGGAGATCGTATCCGAGAAGACGCACGGCAGCCCCGCCGCCTGCGCTTCCATCAGTACGAGGGGCAACCCCTCATACAATGACGGCAGGAGGAAGGCATCCATCGCGCCGAGCATCAGCCGGGGGACATCCGGGCGCAACCCAGCGAAGATCACGCGATCGGCGATCCCCAACCGCGCCGCCCGCTCCTCCATCGCCGGACGCAACTCGCCGTCGCCGATCAGCAGGAAGCGCGTCTCCGGCGCGTGCGCGAGGGTTTCGGCGGCGATCGCCAGGAGCAACGTGTGGTTCTTCTGTTCCGTGAACCGGCCGACGTGTCCGACGACAAAGGCATCCTCTGGGATGCCGAGCGCCGCTCGCACGGCGGCATGGCAGGTCGGCTGGCTGAACGGTTCCATAGCAATGCCGCAGAAGAGCATCCGGTGGCGGGGATCGCGCTCCCAGGCCGGACCGAAGAGATCCGCCGCTGCCTGATGACTCACCGAGAGGCCGTCCGTCATCGTGCGCTCGATCCAATGGTGCATCAGCGTCGCATACGCTTTGCGCGGGAGGCTCGCCTGCGCCTCGAATGCGGAGGCGTCGAGATGGCTGTGCGCGATGCGGACCGGCACGCCCGCCCGCTTTGCCAGCCGCAACACCAGGCCACTGTACCGATGCACATGGCTATGCACGACATCGTACGGGCCATGTTCCTTCAGGATACGCAGGAAATCCCGCGCGTAGCGGAGTGGTTGCCGCGTGTGCGGGCAGAGAATCACCGCACTGCCGAGCGCGCGGATCTCGTCGTCGTAGTCCTGCGGCGCGGTGATATGGACGAGAAAATCCATCTGATAGCGGTCACGGTCTATCATCCGCAAAATGTGCATCAGCCACGTTTCCGCGCCGCCCCGCTCCATCATACCGAGGACATGGAGAATGCGGAGGGGTTGTGTCTGCTCGTCTCTCATCACCCTGATCCTTCATCGTTATCGCTGACCCACACGTTAAACGTAAACTACAGTCAACATGTGACGGGTAAAGCCTTCTGAACCACCAGGACGCCAGAGAGGGGGAATGAACACAGAGGACACATGCTGCCCAGAGGGCACCCGCGCAGAGCGCGCAGAGAAGATAAAACACTATGATTCTCTCCGTGTTCTCTGCGTCCTCTGCGCGCTCTGCGGTAAAATCCCCGCGTCTTGGCGGTTCGCTTTCCGGTCATTTTCTATGCGCCGGATGCAGGGCGTTTGCGGAGTGCGGAGAGGATGGCGGCGGCTTTGAGCGGCAGTTGCACGGCGAACATCAGGAAGGTCGCCCACGCCGCGCCGAGCAGGCCGTGATCCGGCACGAGCAGCGCGCAGGCGATAATGACGACACCGATTGAGACGGCGTAGATCGGCACCTGGATCGTGAATTGCCGCGCTGCGGTCATTGCATAGCCGAAGATGGAGGCGAGATAGCCGATCCCGGCAGCGGCGATGATCCAGATAAAGACATCGAGATGGGTCGCGTACTCCGGTCGGTAGAGCAGCGTCAACACCTGCCGCCCGATACATAGACTGAGCAGCAGACCGGCGGCGGCCATCGCCGCGCTGATGCCGAGCACTTTGGCGGTGAGCGCGCGGAATGCGCCGATGTCGCCCGCCGCGAACGCGCGCGCCAACCGGGGGGTGACGGCCTGCCCGAGGGCATCCACGACCGTCGTGCCGGCGACGACGATGTAGGCCATCGCCGCGAAGATGCCGAGGGCGTGTGTCCCCGCGAACCGCTCGATGAAGTAGCGCGGGATGTTTGTCATGAGCGAGCCGAGCATCATCACGACGCCGAGCGGCAGGGCGAGCCAGATCAATCGCGACATTCGCCGCCGATTCCAGCGCGGGCGGATAGATGTGGCCGCGTCGCGCGCCTGCGCCGCGCGGAGAATCGTCGCGCCGCTTGGGATGTCGTACGTCACGAGCCGGACGGCCCAGACGGCCGCGAGCGCGCCCGCGCCCCAGACAATATTGCCCGTCAGGAAAATCGCGACGCCGAGCGCGACGAGCGAGAGCGGCCCCTTGACTAGCATCGAGATAGCAATGCGATCCATCTGCTCGTGCTGCTGCATAAGGCCGTAGAAGACATCGCTAATAGACTCGAAAATCTTGGCGAGGCCGACAACAAGAATGACGAGCGCGGTCTGCCCGCCGTAGCCGGACGCGAGCGTGATCCCCGCGATGACGATCAGGGCGAGCGGCGTTACGGCGAGCCGGAGGCCAAGATACTCGCCAAACGCGTATTCCTGCCGGGCGTCCGTCGCCTGCACGCCGCGGAGTTGCAGATTTGTCAGCATAATCACCGGCGCGGTGATCGCCAGGCCGAGCGCGAACTGCCCAACGACTTCCGGCGAGCCGAGTTTCGCGAGCACGACGAGCATCGCCCACTGGCACGCCGCGTAGACGACGTTGCCGACAAAGGTCCACGAGAAGTTCGCGCGCAGCGAAAGCGCGCGCGGCGGCCCTGTTCGGCTGGGAACGAAGGAGAATATCCTGAGCATACCGTTCCTCAGTTTGAATGGTGGTAGCAGGCTTTCCAGCCTGCTACCACCCTATATCTTTCCCGCATCTTCATTCACGCGCTGAGACTAATCGTGTCGGCGTTCCCGCCGGCCGGTTCCATACCAATCAGGTCATCGTCCGCGCGCTCTTCGTCCGTCGCCGCCCGATAGCCACGGCTGCCATAGACGCCCGCGCGCTTCTTGTCTTTCGTCAGGACGATGCCGAACGTCTTGCCATAGACACCGTTCAGGGCGGCAATGGTTCGCTCAACCATCCGCGTGCCGGTGCGGCGCGCATCCACGACGAGCACGGTGCCGTCAATCGCCTGTTGCACAGCGAGCGTGTCGGCGGCAGAGAGAACGGGCGCGGTGTCCAACAGGATGATGTCGAACTGATCGCGCAGATCCGCAATCAGATTGACCATCCGGGGCGAGCCGAGCAGGTCAGGCAGGTGCGCGAGCACCCATCCGGCGGTCAGGACGGTGATGCCGAGCGGCCCTTCCTGGAACTTCGGCTGGTTCCCGTGCTGCGTCCGCGCGAGATAGGCGCTGAGACCTTGATTGTTGCGGAGGCCGAGCAGCGTATGGAGCCGTGGCTCGCGCACGTCGGCGTCAATCAGCAGCACGCGCTTGCCCGCCTGCGCTTCGAGCAGGGCAAGATTCGCGGCGATGACGCTTTTTCCCTCACCCGGTCGCGCGCTGCTGATCGCGATAACCGCACAACCCGCCGACAGCCCGGCGTCCAGCGTTGCCCGCACATGGCGGAGCGCTTCGCGGAATGCCTCGATGTTCGGCAGGTCGGTGTCGGTAAGCAGGAGCGGTTTGTTGCCGCGCGATGCGCCGAGGATACCGAGGAGCGGCACGCCGAATGTGTGCGCGGCCTCCGCCGGTTCATGGATGCGATCATCCCGGAAGTCGAGCAGCAGGGCAAGACCGGCGAGCAGCAAGAGGCCAATCGCCCCGCCGAGGAGCGCGTTCTTGCGCGGCGTCGGCGCGAACGGCGCGTTCGGGATGCGTGCCGGATCGGCGACCGTGACGGCGGCCGCACCCTGCGCTTGCGCGACGGTGATCGTCTGCCGCGTATCGAGCAGGCGGGTATACTGGGCCTGATACTGTGTTAGTTGATCTTGCAATCGCTGGGCGTCACCCTGAGCGACACTCCCCGCGATCGGTACGGCGCGTAGTGTCGTGAGTTGATTGGACGTATCGGTGTAGCGCGCCCGGATGTCCTTCATATCCTGGTCGGATTGCGTCAATTGGTCCTGCTAGCGCTGGATTTCCGGCTGCGAAGCGCCGGTCGGATCCGGCGTCGTCTTCAGTTGGTTGAGGCGGCTGGAGGCGTCCGCGCTCTGGGCGCGGAGGTCGCGCAGGTCCTGATCGTATTGTGCGAGAACCTGCTGCAACCGCTGGATTTCCAGCGTCGTGGCGCTCGTCGCGTCAAGGCTGGTGCGCAGTTGGTTGAGGCGACCCGACGTATCGGTGATCTGGCCCTGCGTCGTGTTGAGATCGCGATCCACCTGCTGAAGGACGATTTGCGTGTTGCTCGTCTGCAACTCCTGCGCGCGTTTAACGAAGAGTTGCGCGAGGCCGTTCGCGGTCGCGGCGGCGCGACCGGGGTCGTAATCCCAGACGGTCACTTCGATCAGTTGCGTCGCGCGGA
>JALYUS010000173.1 GCA_030853625.1 Chloroflexota bacterium | reverse complement strand
CGCCTGTGGCGTACCCGTCGCGCTCGCGCCGCCGCACGCGGCGAGGATCGCCGCGCCCGCTGTAGCAGCGAACCCGCCCAGGACCGCGCGACGTGAGAGGTGGGTCGGTACTGTTCGTGTACGCATCATGCTCCCTCTTTCTCGTGCTACCCCAAGAGAAGTGAACCACTCCAGACACGAACGCCCCGTGTCGTCCCCGTTCCGGCTTGCTCCTTCTATCACCGAGAACATCGCATCACCCAAATGGTCGTGTTCCCCCGTCCCCTTCGGCGCTCAGTTGTGGTGCAAGGGATGGTCTCCATCACGCGGGAGGATAGTGCATGACGCAAAGGAGTGCAAGCGGCGACTGAGATAGCAAAGACCGGCAACCTTGCGGCTGCCGGTCTTTGTGGTTCGGTGTGGGTGATACCGAACCGGGAAGAGGAGGGAAGGGAAGAACTATGCTGCGTTACTGAACGTCGTCTCGTGTCAAAATGCGCTTTCAATGCGTCCCCGTAGGGTTATCTCTCCCTGCATCCTCGTCTAACGCGCGGATAGCCAGATTATTCCCGGTCATCCGAATATGCCCATACCCGGTAGCGTCGGATGATGAATCTTGTGAAGAAAGCGCAGGCGGACGCCGACGCTACCGGATCACTCGCGAATCCAGCGCTCGTTCGCGCGCTCCCAGGGCAGGAGTTCGTCGGGCGTGAACCAGAGACCGATTTCCCGCGCCGCACTCTCCGCACCGTCCGAAGCATGGACGAGGTTGCGCCCAACATCCACGCCGAGGTCGCCGCGCACCGTGCCGGGTTCGGCGTTGGCGGGGTTCGTCGCGCCATTCGTCTTGCGGACGGTGGCAATCGCGCCCGGCCCGGTAAAGACCGCGACGACGACAGGCGATGATGTAATGAACGAGACCAATCCCTCGAAAAACGGTTTGCCCTTGTGCTCCGCGTAATGCGCCTCGGCGAGCGCGCGATGCACGTTAATCATCTTGCACGCGATCAGTTGCAATCCGCGCCGCTCCAGCCGCCCGACAATCTCCCCGACCAATCCCCGCTGCACCGCATCCGGCTTCGCGATTACCAGCGTCCGTTCCATCTCCGCCATACATTCCTCCTTGGATCAATCAGCAAAATCACCGCGCGTATCATACTCCAGCGACACAACGGCCTGCTGAAGCGATTTTCGTATCCTCATGCCTCACTGCCGTACTCTCCATCGTTCGATCTATCACCGGGAAAGATCCATCGAGACGGCGATGCACTAAATTAAGGTGTCACGATTTGTTAGCCTGCGAAACCGGCGGACAAGAAATTGTCATGGGAGAGACGCAGGCTGAATCCTACGCTACTAATTATGGCAGTCGGACAGCATAGTCACCTTCGTCGCCGGAGAGCAGCACGAGACCATCATGTGCGAGCGCCCGGACAAGGCCGAGGAGCCATGCCGCATCGGCGTCGGTGTATCCATCCCGCACCTGCGCACCGAGGAGCGCCAGGGGAAGCGCATCGCCGTGCGGCAGGGCGCCGAGTGCGCGAAGGATGCGACCGCGATACTGGCGATTGGAGCCTTCCCATCTGCCCTGCGACTTCGTTGGGCGGGGCGCGTCGGGTGGCAGAAACGCCCATTCCGGCGCGGCGCGGCACCACGTCTGCACCGGGCAGCGGTCGCAGAGCGGGCGCGAGCGGCAGATCGTCGCGCCGAGGTCCATCAGGGCCTGATGCCAGTCCGCACTCCGGCCCAGCGGCACAACAGCCCGCGCCAACGCCCAGATTTCACTCTCGGAGATGCGGTAGTCTGGCGTCTCCGCCCCGACAAAGAGGCGATGCAGCAGGCGGCGAATATTGACATCCACCATCGCCACCGGGCGGTTGTGCGCGAAGGCGGCGACCGCGCCCGCCGTGTACGGGCCGATGCCGGGCAGCGCCTTGAGTTCCGCGACATCATCCGGGACGCGCCCGCCATGAACCGCAACGACCGCTTGCGCGAGCCGCTGGAGGGCGATTGCCCGCCGGTTGTACCCCAATCCCGACCATGCTTTGATCACCTCGCTCGTCGGCGCTTCCGCGAGTGTGGTGATCGTCGGGAACCGCGCCAGCCACGCCTCCCACTTCGGGATGACGCGATCCACCTGCGTCTGCTGCAACATCAGTTCGGAGACGAGGATCGCGTACGGATCGCGCGTCCGCCGCCACGGCAAGTCCCGCCCTTCGCGTGCGTACCAGTCGAGGAGCGTCTGCTGGATGATCGGGAGATACATCAGATCAGGCGTTGATGGCAATACAGAGAGATCGGCATCCATATATGGATTGTACCGTACCCCACAGCCGCGAAACAGCGATATACTTTTCCTGTATAGAGGAGGTTTTGTCGTCTGTGCCAGAACTACCCGAAGTAGAAACTGTCCGGCGGGGGTTGGAGCGCGTGCTGCCCGGCCGCCGGATCGTCGCCGTCATCGCGCCCGACACGGAACCGCGATGGCTCGCGTGGCAAGCCGTGTGGCAGGCCGCCCTGACCGGGCGCGTGATTCGCGCCGTGCGGCGGCGGGCGAAGTTCCTCATCCTCGATCTCGACGATGATCTCGCGCTCGTCGTCCACCTGCGCATGACGGGCGCGCTGACCATCGCCCAGGGCGATGATCCGCCTGCCCGCTTCCATCGCGTCGCGATGCGGCTCGATAATGG
>JALYUS010000168.1 GCA_030853625.1 Chloroflexota bacterium | reverse complement strand
AGGACGGCATTTGCATGAGCGTGAGGGCGATCATGAATGCACCGCCGCTCACCACACTGCCGACCAGGGCCCCTGCGAACACTTGGAAGAAGGTATGATCCCGCAGCTCGATGCGTGCCCAGCCGATTAGGGGGAGGAGCGGAACGAGGGCGAGCATCCCGAGGCTGAAGAGCAGGGTGAAGACCGTCAACACCCCCGCTGCGACACCAACGTGGAGGGAAATCTTCCAGCGCAGGGTGATCGCGCCGATGACGACGAGCGTCGCCATTCCCGCGCCGATCAGCGCAATCAATTCGTGGGGCGCTCCCAGCGTTGCCAGCAATGCGATCAGAAACAGCCATGCAGCGAGGAAGATCAGGATGATCGGCAGCCGCTGTTCGCGCCGCCGCACATGGATATCTGTTACCCGGCCGCGGCGCACCTGCCCGACGAGAAACGCGAAGGGGAGGATCACCACAAACAGCGCGCTCACCCCCAGCCATTTCATCGCATCACCCAGCGTCGGGGAGAAGCGCCAAGTGACCACGACGAGGGCGACGATGCCGACCGGGGAAGGGGCAAAGATCTCGGTGAGCACGCGTGCGACGGCAATGCTCCCCGACCGCTGCGGCACCATGAAAGGACGCTCTTGTGCGCTGCCAGCGCGGGGGGTGGCGGCGCGGCGCGGCGCTTCCCATCCATCATCCCGGCGATCATGGGAGCGACCTCTCGGTACGCGGCCGCGACGGCCCGCAGATGCCGCACGTCGCCGTCGAGATCGGCGGTATCCGGCAGGAGCGGCTCCAACAGGGGACGCCGCGCACGCTCCTTGCGCCGCTTGGCCGCGATAGCCGCCGCCAAGGTGAGCGCCTCGACATGCTGCCCCATCACCTCGTGCGCCACGCCGATCCGGAGGCAGTAACGCCGTGCCCAGCGCACCATCGCCCGATCGAGATAGGGCTGGAGTGTCATCACGCCGTCGCGGATCTCCGTCGCCCGGCGGTGCAGGCGGAAATCGAGATCGCCGACTACCGCCGTACGTCCCCGTCTGGCGTGCGGCGGGTCGAGGGCGATGCCCGGGAGTACCGCGAAGAGATCGTGCCAGAGGGGAGAGAGTTCACCGTAGGTGCGGTAGCGTTCCGCCCAATCCCACGCGGAGAAGAAGCCATCGCTGAGGATCAGCGCGAAACAGCCAGCCAAGAGCCCGGACGCGAGAGCGAAAGAATAGGCGCTCGGCGCGACCGCGCCCGTCACGCGTAGGAGGATGTACACGCACTCCTGGGCGCAATACGCCGCGCCGAGCGTCCACCCCACCGTCTGCAGGCGGACTTGACGGCGGAGTGCGGGGCGTGTCACCGCTCCGACCGCCGCGCTGAACCGCCGCCAGAGCACGAAGCATCGGCAACAAGTCAGTCCGATGTAGCCGAGGAAAACGAGTCGGTACGCCGCGATGGCGAGCGTCGCATCGTAGCGCCGGGGAAATGCCCCCGAGATCGACACGGACAGGTCGGCCCAGACGAAAAGCACAATCATCAGGGCGAGCGTCAGCGTCATCAGCCACCAACTGTCCCAGAGTCCCCGATTGCATGGTGTGCCCCCCGACAACTCCGTCGCCACCGGCGCGAACGCGCATGCCGCGACAACCCCGCAGCAGTTGCCGAGCAGGCGGGCGAAGTTGGGAACGCCAGTCACCCGGTCGATCACGGCATAGATCGGCGGGTCGAGCGCTGTGAAGCAGAGGGCCATGCAGAGGAGCGTGAGACTGTTCGCGCGCTGCGCATCATTCTGGGGTCGCCGACGGAAGCGGAGCAGCTTATGGAGGAGGTTGCCCCAGAGGATCGTCGCGATGGCGGTGCCGACGAGCACGCTACTCATAGGCGGTACCCTCCAGGCTATCGAGCAGGCGCAGGATGCGGGTGGTGTGCGGGTCAGCATCCACGGCACGCCCCGCCTGTGCGTGCTGCGCGGCGTGTTGGATGAGTGTCGCGAGCGTCTCGGCCGCGTACTCCTCTTCCTCGGTATAGCATTCGTCGCGGAGTGCATGCAGATCCGCGAGCGTCAAGTCCCCGAGCGAGATCGCCTGGCCGAGACGCAGCCCCCGATGCCCCAGGAGGATGTGGCCGAGCTCGTGGAGAACGATGTGCTGCTGGTGGAGCGGTGACGTCCGTTCTTCGTAGTAGACGAGATCCGCCGTGTTGGTCTCCAGCCAGAGGCCGGGTAGCCCGCCCATCAGCGGGAGAGCGTAGCGCGCGATTGGGCGACTGCGGCGCGCGGCGATCCCCGCGATGAAGGTGTCGAGGTCGAAGGGGGTGGGGAGCGACAACCCCCGGAGTCGCGCCTCGCAGCGGCGGCGGATCGCTTTCTCATCCATGGCCAGGGTCCCTTCGGCACATCCCTCTGGGGAGCGACGTGCCTACGCGTCGTCCGCGGATGCAATCTCATTACTTGTACGCACCGCGCCTTTCCGATCCCGCACGCCCTCGAGGTGGCGTGCGTGCTCGAGGATCTGGGCGACGGCGTTCAGCGTGTCTTCGGAGAGATCCACCGCGCGCAGCATGATCCGCTGCATGCCGGCATTGCTTTGGACGGGCAGTGCGGCAATCTGGGCGTACATGCGGGCGGCGGACTCATCCCCGTCGAGGAAGTATGTCACCGGCACACCGAAGAAATCGGCGATCGCCTCGAGGTGCTTGATGCGCGGATTGTCCTTGGTGCCGTTGCGCAGGTCGCACAGATAGGTATCCGAGATCGTGGCGATGCCCCGCGCGTTGATCCCTGCGGCGACCTCGGCGTAGGTGTATTCACCCCCATCGAGGGAGCGCACCGCTTGGAAGAGACGATCGAGTTTTTCTGCCAATGTGGGATGCTCGGCGGACGTATCCGCCGACACACGTACCGATTTGCGTCGTACCATCTGTTGCTCCTCGGATTCCCATCCTCATCCACGCGAAACGCATAATCCACGATAGAGGATGAGTATACACTATCTCCCCATTTTTGGACAACCCCTTGCGTATTATCTCCCACTTCCGTAAAATCCTCAATATAGGGTTGAGAGAGTTTTTATCCTCATATGAGGATAAACGGGAGCGATGTCGTGATAATGGAAGGAGGGATCGATGCGCCAGCGGATCACGGATACACCGATCAGTGATGACCCCATACGGTTGCTGCGTACCCTCCCGCGACCGGACCCACCGCCATGGCTCCGCGACTGTGTTCTCGCCGAGGTATATGCGATGGCGCGGCGCAGGCGATTGCTGCGCCGCGTCATCCGGTACGGCGCCGTCGGCATCGCGGTGCTGCTCGGGGGTGTCGGCACGGCTTGCTTGGGCTGGGCAATCACGCATTGATCGAGAAGGGGGAACTGCACATGTCATTCACGAGGGATCGCGAGACAGATGCGCAGGCGGCAGGCTGGGATGGGCGAGATTGTCAACGTCTGCGGCGTCTGGGGAGTGAGATCGAGAGACCATCCCGCTCTACGGTGTCAGCGACCGTCACTACTGCCTGCGGCTCTGTGTTGGCTCCGCTGCTACATCCACCGACGGACACATCCCATGGAAGACCGTTGGCACCGCCGGGTGTCCCCGTGGCACTACTCCCTTCACCACCCCCGGGCATCCCGGTACCTGACCTGCGTACGCGTCCGCCTGTGCCCGTCGTCCCCTGGTCCATCCGCGCGCAGCGGTGGATGCGCGAACGCACCCAGCCGGGGCGCAGCGAGACGGAGCACGATGCACGGATCGCGGACTGCATGGCGATGTTGGCCACCGGTTGCCGCATCCTCGCTACCATCGGCCCGAAGGGTGGCCCGGGCAAGACCACCGTCGCGCTCACCACCGGCTTGGTGCTGGCCGAGGTGCCCCTCGCCCGCCCGATCGTCGTCGAACTCAACCCGGATTGGGGCACGATCGATCAAGTGCTCGGCGATGCGAACCTGCGGACGATCCAGGACCTCTTGCAGAATCTCACGGCGGTCAACCAGGCGGGGATCGGCATGTTGCAGGGGTACGTGACCATGTGGGGTCGTCTGCCGGTCCTCACCGCGCCGAGCAATCCGCAGGAGATGGCCCGCCTCACCCCGCGCGACTACGAGCGGGTCCTGAAACTCCTCTCGCTCCATTACAACCTGATCATCCTCGACTGCGGCACCGCCTTCACGCAGCGTCTCAATCAGTTCGCGATCCAGGCGGCGGATCACCTGCAGGTCGTCGGCTGGCCCGATCACGCGACGATACAGAAGACGGTGGCGGCGATCGACTACCTGGCGAGCGGCCGCTACGCCCGCGACTATCAGGGCGTGCTCGCGGAACTGACCGCCGACCATGCCGCCGTCCGTGCCCGGATGCTCGCCGACATGACGCTCGTCGTCAACGGCGCGGGCTTCCCCTCCGGCACGGCGGCGATCGACTTCGCCAAAGTGCGGATGGCCGTCTCCGGCCTGAACGCTGTCGTGCCCTTGCCCTACTCCGCCCCGCTACGGCGGATGCTCGGGGACGGCACGCTCACGATGGACGCGCTACCCGCAGACTACCGGCGGGCCGTCAAGGGATTGCTGGTCGCCGT
>JALYUS010000137.1 GCA_030853625.1 Chloroflexota bacterium | reverse complement strand
GCCTGGGCCTGCGCTTCGGCTTCGATGGCGGAAAGCAGATCCATGTTCCACTCGTTGTTCACCATCCGCTTGGTCATCGCGAGGCCGAGCGTTGGGCCATTCGCCAGCCGTGCCGCCCATTGGTACGCGGTCGGCAGGAGGTCTTCCGGCGGCAGAACGCGATTGACGAGGCCATAGCGCTCCGCTGTCGGTGCGTCAATGCTGTCGCCGAACAAGAGCAATTCGAGCGCGCGTCCCTGCCCGACGATCCGGGGAAGCAGATAGGCCGCGCCCATGTCCGCGCCCGTCAGGCCGACGCGTGTGAAGAGGAAGGCGATGCGTGCATGGTCGGCGGCGAGCCTGAGGTCGGCGGCGAGGGCGATCACCGCGCCCGCTCCTGCTGTCGTGCCATTGAGGGCGGCGATGATCGGTTTGTCGAGGAGCCGCATATTCGCGACAACCGCGCCCGTCATCCGCGTGAATTCGAGGTGCGCCTTCATATCCCGCTTCAACAACGCGCCGATAATTTCATGCACATCGCCACCGGAGCAGAACCCGTCGCCGCTCCCGGTCAGGACGAGCACTTTCACCGTATCGTCGTAGCGCAGCGCTTCGAGCAGATCGCGGAACTGCGCGTAGATCGCGAAGGTGAGCGCATTCAGCACCTCCGGACGGTCGAACGTGACGGTCGCAATACCATCCCGGACGGCGAAAGTAAAATCATACTCCATATGACCCTCCCTGGCGTTGGTGTGCCGTTACCGTGGGTTGAATAGGCAGAGATCGGCGCGCCCGGCGGCGAGGAGCGTGTTCGCCTGGCCGGTCATCGTCGTGTAGGCGGTCGCGAGGGTTGGGATGCCCGCATCGTTGCGGATCACGTCGCTATACCCGGCGAACGCTTCGAAGTCGTAGACGGCCTTGCCGGCGACGGTCGTCTGCCCGGCGTGGACGGCGATCAAATCGCAACCGTGCTCCTTCAGCGTGTGGGCAATGATAACTGCGTCGGCGAGTTCGTTGCCGCCCTTCGCCCAGTCGGTCGCGGAGAGAGCGACGGCGAGCGGCTTTTCGGCGGGCCAGGCGGCGCGGACGGCATCAAAGAGGGCGAGTGGGAAGCGGAGGCGATTTTCCAATGAGCCGCCGTAGGCATCCGCGCGCCGGTTCGTCAGCGGCGAGAGGAAACCGGCGAGCAGGTAGCCATGCGCCATGTTCAGGTGCAACAAATCGAATCCGGCCTGCACGCCCTGTTGCGCCGCCGCAACGAACGCCGCGCAAATCAGGTCCATATCGTCACAGTCCATTGCCTTTGGCGTCTGATTCGTGGAGCCGTACGGAATCGCAGAGGCGGCAAGGAGTGGCCAGTTGCCGTCGCGGAGCGGCTTGTCCAATCCTTCGGCACGCGGTCGCGTCGAACTCCGACACCCGGCATGATTGAGGTGCAGCGCGATCCTGGCAGATGATGCGTCATGAACTGCCGCGACGATCCGCGCCCATGCCTCGGCGTGCTCAGGGCGATAGAGGCCGGTATCGCCGGGCGTGATCCGCCCGTCTGCCGAGACCGCAACGGGTTCGGTGAGAAGAAGCGCCGCGCCGCCGCCTGCCTGCGCGATCAGTCTTTCCGCCTGCCGCTCGGTGGGAAGGCCGTTGATCGCATCATAGTCCGAGATGGGTGCGAGGACGAGTCGGTTTGCGAGCGTCATATCCCGCAAGCGGAGCGGCGCGAAGACAGCGGGCGGAGAGACGAATGGAGGCATCGCGTTGCCATCACCATTCGTTACGCGCGCTGTCGTCTGAAACGCGCGTTCGACATCGCCGATGAAGAAGGGATCGCGTTGTCGGAGGCTGTCGTAGGTAATGCGTCCACTGCGCGTGAGCAGGTTGAAGGCGAAGGGCAACGGCGCAAACCGGCGATAGCGGCTGACATGTTCGAAGTATCGCTGGCTCTCCGCTGCCGCTCGCTGGATCGCCTCGACGCGCGGCTTGCGGCCCAATTCGTACACCCGCAGCGCGGTCGGCAGATCGGCCTGTTGATCGCAGGCGGTGGCGAGCGCGATCGCGTCCTCCATCGCCATCTTCGTCCCGGAGCCAATCGAGAAGTGCGCCGTGTGCGCCGCATCACCGAGCAGGACGATGTTCTCGTGTGACCAGCGCGCGTTTTTGAGCGTGACGAATTGCAGCCAGTGCGAGCGGTTCGAGTGCAGATGTCTCCCCGCCAGATGCTCCGCGAAGAGCGCCTCGCAGAAGGCGACGCTGGCCGCTTCATCGGTCTCCGTCAGACCCGCACGCTGCCACGTCTCCTCCGTACATTCGACGATAAAGGTGCCCATCGTCGCGTCGAAGGGGTAGGCATGGACCTGGAAGAGGCCATACGCGCTCTCCTTGAAGAGAAAGGTGAAGGCATCGTAGAGTTTGTCCGTGCCGAACCAGATGAAGCGCGTCGCTCCCTGCTCCGTCCGTGGCCGGAAGGCGTCGGCGTGGCGCTGGCGGGTGAGGCTGTTGACGCCGTCCGCCGCGATCAGCAGATCGGCGTCCTGACGCAGGGTATCCGGGTCGTCAATGACCGTGTCGAAGTGGAGATCAACACCGAGCGCGGCACACCGGCGCTGGAGAATGTCGAGGAGGTGGCGGCGCGCGATCCCCGCGAAGGTATGCCCCGCGCAGCGGATTACCTGATCCTTGACCAGCACGTCAATCGCGTCCCAGATCACGAAGGCGTCGGTGATCTCGCGGTAGGTCGTCGGATCGGCTTCGCGCAGCGCGGTCAGCGTCCGGTCGGAAAAGACGACGCCCCAGCCATAGGTCGCGCCTGCGGGATTGCGCTCGTGGAGGGCAATCTCCCACTCTGGATGCGCCTGCTTGAGGAGCAAACTCGCATACAGTCCCGCCGGCCCGCCACCGAGGACATGCACTTTCATCCGCGCACCGCCTCACGGGGAGAAAGCGACTGAACCACAAAGACGCAAAGAGCGTAAAGGACGCAAAGAAGGGAAAGGAGGTTGCCTGGATTGACATTGACAGATGCGATTGCAGACTTTTTCTTCATCATGTTTTCTGGATCTCTTTCGCGTTTCTTTGCGTCCTTCGCGTCCTTTGCGTCTTTGCGGTTTTCTCCGATTTCAGCCCAGGACATCGGCGAGGCGGGTGAGTTGGTCGAGATGAGCGGTGGTGGGGAAGAGGACGAGGTGATCGCAGCCGGCCTCGGCGTAGCCCCGGATAAATTGGATGATGGCCTGCGGTGTGGTGAGCAGCCCGGCGGCGATCCGTTCGGCGAAGGGGCCAGTGAAGGCGTAGTAATCGAGCAAGTAGCGCGTGCCTGCCTCCGCTTCGTCGGCGCCGAGGGCGAAGTAGCCCATCGCCCAGAGGCGCGGCTGGTCCGGTCGCCCGGCGTCGGCCCACGCGGCACGGG
>JALYUS010000090.1 GCA_030853625.1 Chloroflexota bacterium | reverse complement strand
GCATCTCTTCAGCGATCCATATTCGATTCCTCTGCTGTCTGCACCGCATGGTGGGCCGCCTGTGCGACGACCTCGACGAGCCAGGCGTTGAGGCTTTTGCCTTCCTTTGCTGCCGCGATAGCGGCCTCACGATGCACATCCGGGCTGGTGCGAATGTAGAGCGTGCCGGAGTATGGCTTGGCCGGTTCGATCCCTTGCTCCGCACAGAACGAGAGATACTCGTCAACGGACAGGTGAAATTCGTCCACGATCTCTGCGGCATTCTCACTTTGGAAGGTGATCGTGTCGCGTAGGTCGAGGACGTGCCCATAGAGGATGCCCTCCTGTGCGTCGTATTCCACGTCCGCCGTGTATCCCTTATATGTCAGCACACTCATGGTTTCACCCCCGCGTCTTGCAGAAAATTCCGTACATCGTGAATCAATAACCGCCGCGCCTTCCGTTCGGGATGCGGTTCGTGGAAGACTGCGACGATGCCGTTCAGCGAAATGGCGACGCGCGATCCCGCTCGCTGCCGAACCGTTGCCTCCAGTGCTTGGAACAGCGACAGGATATCGGCCCACGGAATCTGTGTCGGGGGCAGCATCCTGAAGAGCAATTCGAGTGTCTTGCGCTGTTTCGTATTCACGAACGAATGATAGCGGAATATGCTAGCGACAGCAAGCGGTCGCTCCGCGAATGGAAGTGTGTGGATGCCCGCAATCCCGCCACGGCTCGGCAATGCGTGATACAGTACGATTGGTCGCAATCGCACCCCGTGCGAGAGGAAGCAAGGAGGCCGACATGCCCGGATTGAACGAAGCGCAACGCCAGCAGTTCGCGGACGAAGGATTCCTCGTCGTTGAGGACGTACTCGATCCCGCGCGGGATTTCGCGCCGGTGATGGATGAATACCGCGCGATCCTCAACGGCATCGCCGATACACTCTACGCGGAAGGCGCGATTTCGTCCCGGTACGACGATCTCCCATTCGCGGAGCGGCTGACGGAGATTTGTGCGGAGAGCAAGCAGGTCCTCTCGCAGCACTTCGACTTCTCACTGCCGCAGAAAGGCGTATTACCCGATACGCCGATCTATACCGGCCCGGCGATGTTCCGTGTGCTCGCCAATTCGCGCCTCCTCGATCTCGTTGCGAGCGTGATCGGGCCGGAAATCTTTTCCTGCCCGGTGCAGCACGCGCGCATGAAACTACCGAAGCGCGCTGTCGCGGACCCGGCGAATGGCCTGATCGCCAAAATCCCCTGGCACCAGGACAACGGCGTCCTGATGCCGGAGGCGGACGAATCGTCTATCCTCACGGTCTGGATGCCGGTCACGGAAGCGACCGTCGAGAATGGGTGCATGCAAGTCATCCCGCGCAGCCACGGGCGCGAACTCTTCGATCATTGCCCCGGCGGGCCGGGCGGACTGGCGATCCCCGATGCCGTGCTTCCGCCCGGTGATCCGGTCTCCCTGCCGATGAAGCCGGGCAGTGTCCTGCTCATGACGCAGAACACCGTCCACAGTTCGCTCGACAATGTGACGCCCGATCAAGTGCGAATCAGTTTCGATCTGCGCTTCCAGCCCATCGGCCAGCCGACGGGTCGCCCCGCCTTCGCGCAGGCCGGGTTCGTCGCCCGCTCCGCAGCGCACCCGGAGTCGGTAGTCCGCGATCCGGCCGTCTGGTCGCGTAACTGGCTGGCGGTGCGCGACCACCTGGCGGCACGTGAAGATACCGCATTCAACCGCTGGCGCGCCGATGCGGCGGCCTGCGCCTGATGCTGCTGTATCCGCATTGCGACGAAAAGATGCTCCGCAGGCTTCGGCCAATGCGTGTGCGCTACATTGCTACCGCTTGATCGAGGGGCAGCGCCGAGCGGACATGGGGATTGAGGGTTGTGACGACTGCGAGCAACACCAGCCACCCACCGAGCATGAGGATCGTGGTCGCACTTCCCGCATACTCCAATAACCACCCCGTAAGCGCCAATCCGAGGGGCTGAATTGTCGTGGCAATCATCCGAAAGACGCTGTTCACTCGCCCTTGCAGGCTATCGGGGATGAGCGCGAGGCGGTAACTGAACTGGACCGTATCGTAACTCGGGCCGACAAGCATGAGGACGAAGAGAACCAGCGCGAGGGTGAATGGCATGCGCGCCGCGACCAGTAACAGGAAGAGCAACGCCTCGCACCAGCAGATCCCGCTGATCGCGGCGCCGAAAGAGAAGCGACGCTGGACGAGAGGCGACATGAGTGAGCCGAGTGTTGCACCGACGCCGCCGACACCGAGGATCAGCCCGATCTCTGTTGATGACGCGCCCTGCCGCTGTGCGACGATCACGGCGATGAGGAAGACGCCATTGCCAACCCGCAACCCCGCCGTCAGGAAGGCCATGTAGCGAATCAGGGGATGACGCCAGAGCCATCGCAACCCCTCGCCAATTTCCTGCCGGATTGATCGTTGCACCCGCGCGCGTTGCTCCTCAAAACGGACATGAATGAAGCCGAGCGAGAAGGCCGAGGCGATGTAGGAAATGGCGTCGGTAAGGAAAGGGATCGTGCGACCAACGGCATACAGGATGCCACCGAGTGATGGGCCGAGGAGCGCCGTCACGCCATAGGCGGCATTGTTCATCGCCGTCGCGTTCGGGAGTTGTGTCTTCGATACCACCTGCGGAAGTGCCGAGGTTTCCGCGAGGCTGAAGAAGACGTAAAGCGTCCCTTCGATGAATGTGACTGCGTAGAGTTGCCAGATCGTGAGGAGTCCCAGGGCAAATGCGAGGGGGATGCTACCCAGGACGAGGGCGCGGGCAACGTCGCAGAGGATCATTGTCCGCTTGCGGTTCCAGCGGTCAACGAAGGCGCCCGCGAGGAGGCTGAAGATGAGGTACGGAACCGTGCGTAGTGCAGCCGCCAATCCGGCTTGGGCAGGCGAATGGGTGAGGGCCAGAATGAGCAGCGGAAAGGCAAGTTCGGAGACGCCCGAGCCGATGGATGAGACGGTTTGACCGCTCCAGAGGATGACGTAGTCTCGGTTGTGCCACAGGGAGACCTCGCGGCGTGACTCAATTGGTGTATGCATCACTCGTCCCGTACCTTCTCGCTCTCTCCGCGAAACAATGAGCGCAATCGGGCGATTCGTTCTGGATGAGATGCGACATCGGTACTATCAACCCACTGGTCAATGCCGCCGATGAACGACGCGACATCGCGCAGCATGCTGTCCGCAATGGTCGCGCGGATCGCGGCGGCGAACCGTTCCGCGTGGATCACGGTAAAGGGGCGGCCATCCTGCTCCTTGAATGGGCGACCGTGGTACTGCCCGGTGCGCGGGTCGAGCGGCGCGGTGATGGCGAGGGCGTTATGCATCTGTGCGATGGTTTCGTAGGCGAGGCCGAGCGGTCGCTGTCGCTCCTGCCACGTTTCAGCGCGAAGGGCGTCGCGCAGTACCAGCACGAGCGCGGGGCCGCAGGTGAGGCGGGAAAACGCCGTGCCGAGCCATTTGCTGTACGGCGCGTAGTGCCGCTCCATCAGGAAGCAGAGCCGCATGATCTCCCGCACGAGCCGCGCCGCGACGACCGCCGAACCGAGTTCATCCCCGACCTCGCCGCACCGCCCGACGAATGCTTCTTCCTGCGAAATCCGTTGCCACTGGGCGGCGAGCAGCGTGTGCCAGATGTCATCCGGGTAGTAGGCGAGCCGTTGTCGCGCCGCTGACAGCACGCCAAACCCATCATGGAAGACCGCACCGCGTGTCGCTTCGATGAGTGCCTGCTGCGGGCAAGTGAGCCAGTCCACCGCCAGTATTTCGTCGGTCGGATCGAAGCCGAGATGTTGGACGAAGAAGCGCGGTAGCGATGCGATCAGAACATAGTGCTGCACCGGAGCATCCGGCAATAACGCGCCCTTCGAGCCGGGCGAGAAGCGGGTCGGATAGCCTCGGAATGTCTGCGGTAATTGCTCCCGTATTACCTCGTGAATCGCCGCACGGTATTTTGCCTCGTCGGCATCGGGTAGAAAGAGCCGACAGCGCGGCCCCCAGTCGTGGTCCGTAGAGCGCGGTGTGTCGTAGCCGAGCACATCCGAACCGGAGCCGACCAGCGCGGCGGCATAGATGAGGCCGGGAAAGTGCGCATCGAGGATCGGCTTAACCGCTTCTCGGTAGAACGCCTCGCTCAATTGCAGGCCGGGAATGAAGTCGGGCAATTTTCCTATCCCCCGACCCCTTCCCTAAAAGGAAGGGGAGATATATTAGCGAAAGTTTCTCCCTGTCGGACGCGGTCGGCGAGGGGTGGGTGGCTGTAGAAGAGGAGGACGACCCAGTGAGGCGGTTCCATCTCCGCGAGGTTCTGGTTTGCCAATCGCTGCATGGCGGTGACAAAGGCGGGTGCGTTGCCGGTCAGCGTCAGGGCATAGGCATCGGCGGCGCGCTCGCGGGCACGGCTGTAAGCGTTCGTGAGTGGCATCGTCACCAGCCCGAAGCCGGAGAGGATGAGTGCAAAGAGCGGAAAGGCCGCGACATCACCCACACTGCGGTAGCCGAAGGCCCCCACACCCATGTGGAGAAGCAGGTTTGCGATGAACAGCCCGATCAGCGTCACGGCGGTATCGAAGGCCATGCCGTGCCAGATGTCGCCATGGACATGATGGCCGAGTTCGTGGGCCATCACGACCTCGACTTCTTCCGGCGTGTAGTTGGCGATCAGCGTATCGCCGAGGACGATGCGACGCGTGCTGCCGATGCCGGTGACGAAGGCGTTGGCAGCGCTTGTGCGGCGGCTAAAATCCATCGTGAAGACGCCGCGCACGCGCGTCCCAGCCCGCTCCGCGAGATGCAGCATCCGTTCCCGCAACGTCACGTCCTCGATTGGCGTGAATGTGTTGAAGAGTGGCATGATGAGCACCGGCGCGAGATTCGACAGCACGACGCTGAAGAGCAGATAGATCGCGCCGCCCGCCAGCCACCACCAATCCGGCAACCGCCTGAGTCCCCAGTAGAGTAACTCGACCATCCCCATGCCGAGCGCGCCGCCGATCACTGAGCCTTTTGCAAGGTCCGCTACCCAACTCGCGAATGACTGATGCGAAAGGCCATAGCGTCGGGGCAGATGCCAGCCACTGTAGACGCCGAGCGGAAAGGTGACGATTTCGGACACCAGCCCGAAAATCAGCACGAAAACGAGCACGACGAGCCACTGATTCGCCGCGCGATGCTCAATCGCCGTCCGCACCGCCTTCGCAAACGGCGTGACGACAAGCAGCGCCAGCACGATCAACGTCGCCACTGTCCGCGCGAAGTACAGCCGCCGCCGAACCCCGGCATACTCCTTCGCCCGCGCCTGCCGCTCCACACTCATCTCCGTCGAAACCGTCATTCCATCCGCCTCGCTTCGAAATACGACAAAGAGAGCGCAGAGAACACAGAGGACACAGAGGACACAGAGAAAGAAAAGGAGTACAGGACGATGGAGATTCGCTCATTCTCGTGTCGATATTCCCTCATTGGTATGTATCTCATATTTTTCTCTTCCTCTGTGCTCTCTGTGTTCTCTGTGTCCTCTGCGCTCTCTTTGTCTCCCTACGCTGGTCGTTCCAGTGCCAGGCCACCTTCAGCGGCGGCGCGGGTGGCGGGATCGAGTTGGAGGCCGAGGCCGTCGGCGAGGCGGGTAAGATAGTTGAAAATGCCGACGATGTGCGCCACTTCGAGGCAGGCGCGGTCATCAAAGCCGAGATCGTGCAGGGGCTGCCAGTCCGCCTCGACCATCCGGGTCGGCGTCGCGCTCATCTTCTCCGCGAGGATGCAGAGGGCGCGCTGGCGGCCGGTCAGACTGGGCAGGTCACGCCATCGCCGCCCCTTGATTGCCTCGACAAGCGCCGGATCACCCTCCTCGACACGCAGAAACTCCGCGTGGGAGGATGTTCAGTAGTAGCAATCCTGCGCGGCGGCGGCGACGCCCGCAATCATCTCCCGCTCCTGCCGCGTCAGCGCGCCCGGCGCGAACATGATCTGCGCGAACAATGCGGAAAACTTCGGCCCGATGTCCGGATGCGCCTGCGTCAGCCGGGACATTGGCGCGAGGAAGCCGAAGTCGTATGGATGCCGGGGCGCGTCCGCCGGTATCCGCGCCCGAATCTGCTCCTCCGTCGCCAATGTCACCCATGCTTCGGGAACCGTCTGCGCGTCCATCTCGCCTCCTTGTCTGCTATAAGAGTGATGTGGATTCCACGTGCATCATCCGACAGTTCCGATTCGTATTCAAGCCAGCAAAAGGAGGCATCCATGAACCACTACATGAGCGTGCGACGTTATACGACGAGCGGCCCGACTGCCGTCATTGTGCGCATCGTCACCGAGGGGTTCGTGCCGATCATCCGCGACGCGCCGGGCTTCATCGCCTTTTACGTCGTAGACGGTGGCAATGGCAGCCTCGCCTCCGTCAGCATCTTCACCGACGAAGCCGGAGCGGAGGCATC
>JALYUS010000060.1 GCA_030853625.1 Chloroflexota bacterium | reverse complement strand
CAGGAAATTGTGGGAGCCTGGGACGGTTAAGCGAGCGGCGAACGCGCCTCGGAGCGGCCCACCGAAGAAAGCGTATGCGCGCAAGGTAGGTGGCGGTGGGTGGCGCCCACGACGAAATAGCGCCAATACGAGTGGTCGGAGGGAGTGCTTCCGGCAACGAGGGTGGTACCACGGGATGCGCGACACGACGCTCTCGTCCCTCCGGGATGCGGAGGACGATGGGGCGTTTTTTTGATTGTTCGCGGGCCTCGGCATGATGCGCGAGGAGGGACAGATGACGGGCGTTGTATTGGACACAACACAGCATGTGGAATCCGCGCTGGCAAAAGTAGCGGCGAACCCCGCCGCGCCGGTGACGAAGGCCGCCCTCTGTTGGACGGGCGGGCTGGATTCCGCGATCTGCGCGGCCCTTCTCAGGGAGCATTATCACGCGGCGGAGATCATCGCGATCACGGTAGATGTTGGGCAGGGGGAAGACGAACTGCACCGGGCGCGCGAGCGGGCGGAAACACTCGGCCTCGATCTTCGCTTCCTCGATGCGCGCGCCGAATTTATCGAGTGGCTGGCGAAGGCGATCCGCGCCAACGTGGATTACGACGGCTACCCCTGCGCGACGAGCATGACGCGCCAGTTGATCGGCGCGACCGCCGCGAAGTACGCCGCCCAACTCGGCTGTGACGCGATTGTGGATGGCTCCAGCGGCAAGGGAAACGATCAGTACCGCGCGCAGAACACGTTTAAACTATTCGCGCCCGATCTGCGCATCCTTATCCCCGTGCGCGATCTCAATCTGACACGCTTAGAGGAGATGGCGCTCTGTGAGCACTACGGCATCCCGATTCAGGAAGTGATTCTTGGCGGCGAGGACAAAACGATGTGGTGCCGTTCCATCGCTTCCGGCGGGATCACGCTTGAGACCGAGCTGCCGGACGACATCTGGCTCTGGTACACGCCCCCCTATCAGGCCCCGGATGTCGCGACGACGCTTGCGCTCACGTTCGAGGCGGGCGTGCCAGTAGCGATCAATGGGCAGCGGATGCCGCTCGCCGAACTCGTGCCGCTCCTCAATGATGTCGGCGGGGCGAACGGGCTTGGCCGGATTGACATCATCGAAGACGGCATCATGGATTTGAAAAGCCGCGAAATCTACGAAGCGCCCGCCGCTGCGATCCTGCTCGCGCTGCATCGCGATCTGGAACAACTGACGCTGACGCGCGACGAGATTCAGTTCAAGAAGATCGTGGACGCGCAGTGGTCCAGCCTCGTCTTTTCGGCGGAATGGTTCACGCCGCTGAAGGCGGACCTCGACGCCTTTATCGCGCAGTCGCAAGGGCCGGTGAACGGGACGTACGAGATCGAACTGTACAAAGGCACAATGACGATTCTCAGCCGCCAGTCTCCCTCATCGCTCTACTTCGAAGAAGTGCGCTCCATCCAATCGGCGTCGTTTGACCAGCGATGGTGCGGCCCGGCGGCGCAGGTGCGCGCCCTGCCATTCGAACTACTCGCCAAGCGCGACGCGCGTTGGAAAGCGGCACGCGGTGGCACAAGATCGGAAGGGGAGGACTGAGTGGCGACAGCGGGGCCGAAAGTCTGGCAGAAGGATGTGCAACTCGACGCGCTCGCCGAGCGGTACGAGATCGGGGAGGATGCCGTCCTCGATAATCGCCTCGTGCCCGCCGATGTCTGGGGTTCGATGGCGCACGCGATCATGCTCCAGCGCATCGGCATCCTCACGGACGATGAGGCGAACGCGCTCCTCAAGGAACTCGCGCAGGTCCTCGTACTGTACGACGCGGGCGCGTTCATGCTGGCGGAGGGGGACGAGGATGTCCACTCGAAGCTCGAAAATCACCTGACGGAGACGACGGGCGACGCCGGGAAGAAGATTCACACCGCGCGCTCGCGCAACGATCAGGTGCTCGTGGATACCCGGCTCTATACCAAGGGCGAACTCCTAAAAACGATGGCGAATGTCATTGATACCGCCGACGCCTTCACGACCTTTGCCGCGCGCGAGGAGTGGACGCCGATGCCGGGCTACACGCACATGCAGCGTGCGATGCTCTCCTCGGTCGGTCTCTGGGCGAGCGCCTTCGCGGAATCGCTGCTGGACGATCTCGCGCTCTTGAAGACGGCATATCAGATCACCGATCAGAACCCGCTCGGCTCGGCGGCGTCGTACGGCGTCAATTTGCCGATCGATCGGCAGCTGACGAGCGATCTGCTCGGCTTCGCGAAGGTGCAGAATAACGTCCTCTACACGCAGAACGCGCGCGGCAAGTTCGAACTGCTCGCGGTGCAGGCGCTGGCGCAGGTAATGCTCGACCTGTCGAAATTCGCACAGGATATGCTGCTTTTCGTGACGCGCGAGTACAACTTCCTGCGGATGTCCGAAACGCTCGAAACCGGTAGCAGCATCATGCCGCAGAAACGCAACCCGGACCTGATGGAACTGGTGCGTGGACGGACACACACGGTGCTCGCCTTGCAGCAGCAGATCGCGGGGATCATCGCGGGGCTGCCCTCCGGCTACAACATTGATTTTCAGGAGACGAAGGGGCCGATGATCCGCGCCTTCGATCTGGTCAATGACGCGCTGGCAATCTGCGCCCTGACGATCGGCAAGACGACGGTAAACGAGGAAGCGATTCGCGCTGCCTGCTCGCCCGAACTCTTCGCGACCGATATGGCGTACGATCTCGTTAAGCAGGGGATGCCATTCCGCGACGCCTATCGCAAGATCGCCAAAATCGCGGATGATCTACCGTCGGTGGACGCGGACGCGGCGCTGCGCGAGCGAACGCATCTCGGCGCGAGCGGCAACCTCGGTTTGGCTCATCTCAAGCGATGGATCGTGGAGGAGCGCGCAATCACTGAGCGACAGCGCGATACCTTCACGAGCGCGATTACCGCCCTCGTCGCGTGGGCGGAACAGGGAGCCTGAGATTATATGGAAAGGATCGCAACGATGACGGTAACAACAATCATGACAGCGGAATGCCCGGAATGCGGCGCGGAGTGGCAGGTTTCGGACCTGACCAAGGGCGAAATAATCCAGTGCCCGGAATGCGGCGTCGAACTCGAAGTCGTCGAGATCGCCCCACTCGAACTGCAACTGGCGCCCGAGGAAGAGGAAGACTGGGGAGAGTAAAAACCTAACCCCCGGCCCCTTCCCTAAAAGGAAGGGGAGACGGACCATCGAACCAGGCGCGTGTCGCGCGTCCGATTCCCCTTCCCTTTAGGGAGGGGGTTAGGGGTAGGAAGGAACCGAGCGATGCAGCGGGTGGCGATCTTGATGACGCGCATGCGGACGGATGAGAAGCGGATTGCAGCCGCGCTTGAAGCGCGTGGCGCGGCGGTGGAATTGGTGCCGGATCACGCACTGGTCTTCGATCCGCACACGGACGCGCGCGGGCAGTTCGACGCGAT
>JALYUS010000780.1 GCA_030853625.1 Chloroflexota bacterium | reverse complement strand
CTGCGTTATCGTCGCCCCTTCGTCCACTCCCATGAATGCGATTGGGTCGGCGTCGTCGCCACGATGGTATCGGGGGTCAGTGTCGGGGCTGGGGGCGTATCTCAGTAGTCTGCGGGCGTGGGGTGCGGGAGCGGCAGAATTGGTACTTCATCATGGCCCGGCGACCGAGCAATTCCGCTTCGTCCATGTGATCGAGCAGGACTGGAACGCGACCTTCGCACAGTACCACGCGCGCGGCATCGCCTGTCATGCGCACGCCTCCTTAGCGCCCGGCTTCCGGCTCGAAGGATGGCATGCCGAGCGGAAGTTTGTGCAAACGCAATACACGCCGCTCCTCGCCTTCTGCGCGCGGATGGCTCAGGCGGAAGGGCGCGGCGTGACGATGGTCGTGCATGGCGCGGGCGACACGAAGACGACATTGCGCGTCAATCAGGAGGCGACGCGCGGCTTCCTCCATTGGGCGGAAGGCGAAATCATCCGGCTTGGTGGCGGGGTACGGGTCGCTGTCGAATTGCTCCGGGCACGGGGCGCGAACGATGTCCACGCCGCCTCCGGACGCGAGAAAGTGATGGCGATCGTCCGCGATTGTGATCCCACATTGATCGGTATCTGCTGGGATATGGAACACGATTGGTTCAACGGCCTGCGCGACCCATCATGGACGCCACGCCCGCCGGACGCCTTTCTCGATCGCGTCATTCATGCCCACGTCCATGACGCAAACGGCGCGACGCTGGCGAATCATTATCCGCTCGTCTTCAACACCGTGCCGTACGACGGCATGATTCCGCTGCTCATCGCGCACGGTTACACGGGGCCACTGATCCTCGAAATCCGCTACCGGCATGCCCTCTCGCTCGGCAACCCGCTGTTCTGGATGGGCCAATCGTACACCGTTCTCCATCGCCTTCTCACCGACACCGACCGCGCCCTCCGCTCCGGCCGCCCGGCCTAACCGGTAATGGACGACGGAAACCGGGGAGAACCGCAAAGGCGCAAAGAGCGCAAAGGACGCAAAGGGGAAAAGAAAGTAAAATACGGTAAACGAGGAGTAGGTCACGTACATACCCTCTTCTTGTTTCTCCTTCGTTGTATTTCTTTGCGCTCTTTGCGCCTTTGCGGTTCAAGAGGTTTCGACCATGGATAGGCACAGCGAGTTGCGGGCGATGTTCGAGGGGGATCAGGCGGACCGGCGGGCGGTGGCGGCGCGGGAGATGACGCAGCCGGAACTGCACTTGCGCGACCATGAGCGGCGGCAGCGATTGGAGCGCCTCGCGGCGGACGGCGCGCTCCACAGCGCGGACGACTACTACTACGCCGCCTACCTCCTCCAGCACGGCACGCTACCGGAGGAGTTCCGCCGCGCGCACGATTTCGCCGCCGAGGCGGTAACGCGCGGTTCCCGCCCGGCGCGCTGGCTCTTCGCTGCCACGCTCGACCGCTGGCTCGTCGCGCTCGGCAAGCCGCAGCAGTACGGCACGCAGTACGTTCGCATCGGCACGCACGGCTACGCGATCTACGAAGTGGAGCCGGAAGTCTCCGACGCCGAACGTGCCCAATACGATGTGCCGCCGCTCAATGAGCAACTGCGGATGCTGACCGAGAAAAACGGTGGCTGGCCCGTCCCCTGGGTGCAGCGCGTCAATGGCAAACTGCAAATCATCGAGCCGGAAGACGCCCCGGACGCCGGGCCAGTGCATCTCCTCATCCCGAAAGATCCGCACGCGCATTGAGGGCTGATAGCCAGCGGGTGGCGGCGCGCGGGGAGCGAAGGCGGACGAGGGTGCGGTGCGCGTGCTCCGGTGCATTGAAGACGGCATCAAATTCGCGCCGCCGCACGCGGTGCATTTTCAGTATCCAGACGACGAGCGAGTCGCGACCGAAGAGCGCGCCGCGCCATCGCTCCCGGTTGCCGTTCCAGAGTTCTTCTTTCTTGACGATCCGCCGCACTGTGCGCGGGAAGACGCGCCAGAGCGGAACGATGATCGGGTAATCGAGCCAGATGACGGTTTCCGCCTGACCAATCGTCAGGTCGCGCACCGCAGAATAATTCCCGTCCACGACCCAGCCATCGCCACTGAGCGCTTCCGCTGTGCGCGCGTGAAACTCCGCGTCGGGCAAATCCACCCAGTTCGGGCCATGCACGATGCCGTCCAGTTCGATATGCGGCACGCCGAGCAACCGGGCGAGGTAGCGCGCGAGCGTAGATTTGCCGGATGCCGTCATGCCGATCACCGCAATCCGGCGACCGAGAGAAGCGAAAAGTGGCGGGGCAGGCTTCAGCCTGCCGTCGGGATTGCAGGCTGAAGCCCGCTTCTCCGCAATTAACTGTGTTTGCTCATTGTTCATTCACGTCTCTCCAATGGCATCACGGAGATGGAGGGTTTCGACGACGCGCCCAGCGCGGTCGAGCGTAATGGCGACGACATCAATGCGCACGAGGCGGTCGCCGTGCTCCGGGTGCGCGGCGATGAAGGCGGCGACAGCATGAAGAATGCGCTTGGTTTTCGTCCCAATG
>JALYUS010000760.1 GCA_030853625.1 Chloroflexota bacterium | reverse complement strand
CTCGGTCTGGGCGCGGCGGCGATCATCGCGCGGCTCACGCGCTCGAGCATGCTTGAGGTGCTGAAGCAGGAGTACATGACGACCGCCCGCGCGAAAGGATTACCGGAGCGCCGGGTCATTCTTGCGCATGGGCTGCGTAATGCACTGATCCCGGTTGTGACGATCTTCGGTCTGCAGTTCGGTCAACTCCTTGCTGGCACCGTGATCATTGAAACGGTCTTTGGGCGACCGGGAATTGGCCGCCTGATCGTGGACGCGATCCTGGCGAAAGACTTCCCGATGGTTCAGGAGATTGTTCTGCTCATCGCCACAAGTTACGTCATCGTCAATCTCATTGTGGACATTATCTATGGCTTCCTCGATCCGCGTATTCGGTATAGCTGAGGGTATCGTATGACGGTTCCGACCACCGCTTCCCCCCTCGCAATCGCGCGGTCTGGGCGGTCAGAAAAGCGCTGGTTCGACTTCTTTCGCCGCCTCGCGCGCGGGAAGGGGGCGCTGGCTGGCCTGATTATCCTGATTCTGACCATCGGCGTCGCGATCTTCGCGCCTATGCTCGCGCCCGATAATCCGATCCTGATTGATCCACGGCACGGGCTGTATGGCCCCGGCATCCCCTACCTCTTCGGCACCGATCAACTCGGCCGCGATGTCCTGAGTCGTGTCTTGTTCGGCGCGCGACTCTCGCTTGTCGTCGGGCTGATCTCGGTCGGCATCGCATCGAGTATCGGCATCACCGTCGGCTTGATCGCCGGGTATTACGGCGGCTGGATCGAGAATCTCATCATGCGAATCGTTGATGTCATGCTCGCCTTCCCCGGCATCCTGCTCGCGCTCGCCATTGTCAGTGTACTGGGGCCGAGTTTGACGAACTTAATGGTTGCCGTCGGCGTCGCGGCGATCCCCACCTATGCCCGCTTGACCCGTGGTTCCGTACTCGCGACGAAGGAAAACCTTTACATTGATGCCGCGCGGGTGATTGGCGTGTCGAACCGGCGTATTCTCGCGCGGCATATCCTGCCGAACGTCGTTGCCCCGCTCATCGTCGCCGCGACACTCGGCGTTGGCTCCGCCATTCTCTCCGCCGCCGCGCTCAGTTTCCTCGGTCTGGGCAGCCAACCACCGACACCGGAGTGGGGCAGAATGCTGAGTGAAGGTCGCCAGTTCCTCAGTTCCGCATGGTGGATCAGCACGTTTCCCGGTCTTGCGATCATGATTACCGTGCTTTCCATCAATATGATCGGTGACGGTCTACGAGACACATTGGACCCGCGCCAACGTCAATAACGACGGCGTACAGACGGAGGAGAAACGCTCATGTCGCACCCGGACAACGCATCCGTACGATTCCCGCTCCTCGGGACGCTGACGCTGGGGACGACGCAGCGCCACGCGGTTTCCTTGCCCGGCGCGGCGCTTGCGGGCGATCAATGGCCCGTGACAACGATCAGCGGCGCCCGGCCCGGCCCGGTCGTCTTCATCAATGGCGGTATTCACGGCGGCGAATATCCGGGTATCGAGACGGTCATCCGCCTGATGAACATGCTCGACCCGCAAGCACTCGCGGGTACCGTCGTGCTGATGCCGGTCGTCAACTTACCGGGGTTCCGCAAACGCAGTATGTTCGTCAGCCCGATTGATGATGTCAACCCGAATCGCGTCTTCCCCGGCGATCCGGCGGGCAGTTACAGCGAGCAGTTGGTCTACGCCCTGATGAACGAGTTCATCGCGCATGCCGATCTCTACATTGACCTCCACGGCGGCGACATTGTCGAGGCGCTCGTCCCGTTCTCCATCTGTCGCCGCGCTGACACGGACGCGGACCGGAAGGCGGCGGAGAATGCTCGCATCTTCGGTTTACCGTACCTCCTGATGGTTGATCGCCCGATCCAGCCCGCGAAGGGATCCATGAGTTTCGTCGCCGCCGCAGAGCGCGGTATCGCCGGATTCATCGCGGAGGCGGGGAGCATCGGCCAGTTGGAAGAAGAAGCGGTGCAATTGCTGCTGAATGGCGTCCTCCGCGTCCTCGCACATAACGGCATGGTGGACGCATCCGTGCCTCCGGCGCCGGAGCCAACGCTCCTGACCGCCTTCGAGTGGATCTATAGCGCGCACGGCGGCATGTTCTATCCGGCGGTCGCACTCAACGACGAGGTTCGCGAAGGCCAACCGCTCGGTAGGATCGGGACCCTCTACGGTGAGACAATCGAAGAAGTGACCGCACCACGCGCGGGCCGCGTCCTCTTTATCACCACCAGTCCCTCGATGGCGGATCATGGCTTGTTGATGGGGATCGTCGCGACTGATTAATGCGTGCCGAACGATGCAAGGGTGAACAGGAGTTTCGTCGTTCCGAAACAGGAGAGAGGAAGGCAAAGGATGCCCCGATACCGGCTCGGTGTGGACATCGGTGGCACCTTCACCGATTTCCTCCTCCTAGACGAAGAAACGGGCGATCATCAGATCATCAAAGTCGCCTCCGTCGCGGATCATCCATCCCAGGCAATCCTCGACGGCTTGCGTCAACTCGCGGAGGCGCATCATGTCGAGCCGTCCGACATCGTCTCGTTCGTGCATGGCACGACACTCGCGGTCAACACCTTGATCCAGCGCAGCGGTGCGACGGTCGGCTTGCTCGTCACCGACGGGTATCGCGATATTCTCGCCCTGGCGCGACTTCGTTTGGCCGACCCCAGCCAACTATATAGTGATAAGTCCGCACCACTGGTCCATCGTCGGTTTGTCCGGGAAATTCGCGAGCGGCTGCTTGCGAGCGGCGCGGAATATCTCCCATTGGATCTCGATCAGGTTGAACAAGCGGGGCGCGAGCTGGTCGCCGGCGGTGCCGAGGCGCTGGCGATCGCCTTCTTGCACGCCTACCGGAATCCCGCGCACGAGATCGCCGCGAAGGCGCGGATCGCGCGTGCATTTCCGTATCTCTACGTCTGCACGTCGAGCGAGATCTGGCCGCAGCAGCGAGAATACGAGCGCACGCTGATCGCCACAATGAATGCGCATATCGGTCATCGCATGGAAGCGTACTTCACCCAACTGGAAGAAGAACTTACCGCGATCGGTCTGAAGACGGCTGTCTACTCGACGAAATCAAATGGTGGCATCATGACGGCAGGGAGCGCCGCAAGCGTCCCGGTCGAGACGCTCCTCTCCGGGCCTGCATCGGGTGTCATCGGGGCATCGTTCATCGCGCAGCAGATCGGCCATTCTCACGTCATCACGTTGGATATGGGCGGCACGAGCGCGGACGTTTCCGTGATTGCTGGCGACGTCACCTCCTCGACCGAAAGCCGGATCGGCGACTTCCCGCTCGTCATGCCCGCCATTGATATCTCCTCCATCGGTGCGGGCGGCGGATCAGTGGCCTGGCTCGATGATGAAGATGTACTCAAGGTCGGCCCACGCAGCCTCGGCGCGTATCCTGGGCCGGCCTGTTATGGGCGTGGCGGCACCGAGCCGACGGTCACCGACGCATACGTGACGCTCGGCATCATTGATCCCCACCACTTTCTTGGCGGCCAGCAGCAACTGGACCCGGAACGCTCGTTGCAGGCATTCGCACCAATCGCGAATCGGCTCGCGTGCTCTCCCGCGCAAGTCGCGCGATACGTCCTCGATGTGGCGACGGCGAACATGTACGCGCAGTTCATCCCGTTGATGGCACGGCATGGTGTGGATGCACGCGATTTTGCGCTCCTCGCCTACGGCGGGGCGGGGCCAACGCATGCGTTCCTGCTCGCGCGCGAAGTGGGCATTGACCGCGTCATCATCCCGCTGACGCCGGGCGTACTCTGCGCGCTCGGCTGTCTCGTCGCGGATTTCCGGGCGGACTTTATCCGCACCGTCCATATGCGCTGCGCCCTGCTCGCGGCGGGCGATCTCGAACGCAGATTCCAGTACCTCCAAACAGAGGCCACGCAATGGCTTGGGAAACAGCGAGCGGCGGCGGGTCATCAGATCATCCCGCAGTTCGTACGGACTGCCGACGTTCGCTATCTCGGACAGAGTTTCGAACTGACGGTATCGGCGCCGGCGCTCTTGGCGAACGTCGCGGGAGCGCCCGACCTCCTCGATGCATTTCATCGCCACTACGCGGAGGTGTACGGCTACGCGGATCCCGGCGCCGAGGCCGAGGTGATCAATATCCGCGTGCAGATCGTCGGCCAGACGGTCAAGCCACGCATCGGTACAGCGATCGGGCAAAACGATGGCCGTGTGACCGCAGGCAATGACCGCACTGCATCGCCGCAGCCTGCCCGCTGGCAGACCGTTTCTTTGGAGGAACCGACCTGGCATGTCCCGATCTACGAACGCGCGTCACTCCAACCGCAGATGACATTCGCGGGGCCTTGTATCATCGAGCAGTACGACACGACCGTCTTTGTAACACCGGAGTTTACGGTGATGATTGATCTGGATGGGAACATTGTCGCCACGCGGCAAACGATGGAATCCGGGCAGGCGAGACAAGCCGATGTGGATAGTCGTGAGAGGGCGGTCTGATGGCGGTACAGACAGACCAACCAGGCGATGAGCGAGTCCTGCTCGAAGTTCTGAGAAATCGCTTTCAGGCCATCGTTGATGAGATGGCCCAGGTCGTTCTCCGTGCCGGTCACACCATCTTTGTCAAAGAGACGGGTGACTTCGGGGTTGCGTTGGTGAGTACGGCGGGAGAGGTCTGCGCCACGCCCATTCGGATCGGCGTCCATATCATGATCGGCAAGCCGATGCATGATGCCATCCGCTACGTCGAGCAGCGGCTGGGCGGATGCCGCGAGGGCGACATCTTTCTTTCCAATGATCCGGTGAGCACCGGCGGTATGGCAACGCATCTCCCGGACATCTACATCTGGAAGCCAATCTTCGTTAACGGCGAACTCCTCTGCTATGCCTGGAGTTTCATTCATTCCTCGGATGTTGGCGGCCGCGTTCCCGGCAGCATCGCGCCGTCGAATACCGACACATTCCAGGAGGGCATTATTGTCCCGCCGGTACGCTTAGTGACGCATGCGGGACTCAACGACGAGGTACTCTCTATTGTCCTCGCGAATAGCCGTATCCCCGACCTGAACTGGGGCGATATCAAGGCCCAGATCGCCGCCCTTAATACCGGTGAGCGGCGCGTTCAGGACCTCGCGCGCCGATATGGCGCGGAGCGGGTTCGCCAGGGGATCGCCGATGTCCTCGACTATGGGGAGGTGCAGGCCCGGCGTGTGCTGGCGAGCATCCCGGACGGCACGTACCGGTTCGTCGAGTACCTGGAGACGGATCATGTTCCCGACGGCAGGCTCCAACGCCTGCAATTGGCGCTCACCTTTGCAGGAAGCGACATCACCCTCGACTTCACCGGCACCGACCCGCAAGTGCAGGCCGCGTTCAACATGCCGACGAACGGGAAGAACGGTCACTGGATGATCGCGTTTGGCTTGATTAGTTTTCTGCGCACGGTGGCGCCGGATATCGCCTGTAACAGTGGCATGGTGCGCCCGATGCGCTTTGTTTTACCGCGCGGGAGTTTGCTGAACGCCGAGCCTGGTCTTGCCTACGGCGTCCGTGCTGCGGTGATGTTCCGCGTTTTCGATCTCATTCTCGGAGCGCTGGCGCAGGCGTTGCCGGAGCGTATCAATGCTGCGGGATCGAGTCAGGGAGCGATTCTGCTCGTCTCGGTACCCGACGCCGAGACGGGCGGCACAAAAGTCAGCGTGGTCCAACCGCTCGCCGGTGGCTCCGGTGGCCGCCCGATGAAGGACGGCCTGGATGGCGTGGATGTGGCGATGGGCTACTTGCGTAACGTCCCGAGCGAGAGCGTTGAACAGGAAATGCCGGTGCTCATCAGCCGGTACCGACTGCGACCGGATAGCGGTGGCGCCGGGTATTATCGGGGTGGGATGGGCGTCGAACTCGAATTGAAAGTTTTCCCGCCGAACGGTGTCATTACGGCGCGGGGTATGGAGCGATACGTGTTCCGGCCCTGGGGGCGGCTCGGTGGGAAAGCCGGTACGCTGGGGTATACAAAGATCCATTCCGGCACTGACCGCCAGATGGACATCGGGAAAATTGACGTCCTTCATCTCGATCCCGGGGACACGATTCTCATCGGCACGCAAGGCGGCGGTGGCTATGGTGATCCCCTCAATCGCCCCGTGGGAAAGGTACTCCAGGACGTTCGCGAAGAGTTAGTGAGCCACGAGCAGGCGCGCCGTGACTATGGTGTCGTCATTGTGGATGATCACGTTGATACTGACGAGACGGAGAGCCTGCGCGCTCAGTTGCGGCAGGAGAGGGCGGGACAGTCTCTTGCCGAATTCGATTTTGGACCAGAACGATTGGCCTATGAACAGGCATGGCCCCCCGCATTGCAGGATGCGATCCTGGCGGCAACATTCGGTTATCCGCACCGACTACGACACTTTCTCCGCACCCGTCTCTTCGCACTCCTGGACGCGCGCGTGACGGCCGGGGAGGATACCAAGCCAGATGAAATCATCCCACTCGTCGCGGAGATTCAGCGCCGCGAGCTGGATGCACATTGACGGTGTTACGATGCGGCTATTGGGAAGCCAATGTTGCAAGGAGGTCATGCATGCCGGATCGTCTGACGCTCGCCATGGACCGTAATGTCCCGGTTTCGATGCGCGATGGGATTGTCCTCTACGCCGATGTCTACCGACCCGCCGGACCAGGTCCGTATCCGACGCTCCTCCAACGCACGCCGTACGACAAGAGTGGCCCGATCGCGATTCCTCTCATCCTGCGCGCTGCGTCGAGCGGATATGCAGTGGTTGTGCAGGATGTACGCGGGCGATTCGAATCTGAGGGCGAGTTTTACGCCTTCGTTAACGAGCGGCAAGATGGGTACGACACGCTCGAATGGCTCGTCGCGCAGCCGTGGTGCGATGGCAATGTCGGCATGTTCGGCCAGTCGTATGTCGGGCTGACGCAGTGGCAGGCGGCAATCAGCGGGCACCCCGCATTGAAAGCGATCATTCCGACGGTTACGGCCGCCGATTACCATGCGGGATGGACCTATCAAGGCGGCGCGTTCGAACTCTCCTTCAATCTCTCATGGACGATGACAAATCTCGCGACGAATACCGTCGCGCGGCGAAAGAAGAGCGATGCTTCTGCCGAAGAGACGTTTCAGCACCTCTTGGATGGGATCGACAATCTCCCTGAGGAATTCCACCGCTTGCCGCTTGCTGGGCATCCGATCCTCTCTGAGTTCGCACCGTATTACGACGATTGGGTGAATCACCCAACCTACGACGACTTCTGGGCCAACCTCGATGTCTCGACACGGCATGATACCCTCCATGTCGCCGCCCTCAATATCGGCGGCTGGTACGACATCTTCCTCAAGGGCACCATCGACAACTTCACCGGCATGCGTGCTACTGCCCCGACCGACTTGCGCGACCGGCAGCACCTGCTCCTTGCCGCTTGGAACCATAGTGGCATCTCACGCGGCAACCCGATTGGCACTCATGATTTCGGTATGCGCTCCACCGGTGCGGTGATTGATGCCGATGGCATCCAACTGCGCTGGTTCGATCGCTGGCTGCGCGGCATTGAGAACGGTGTGGAGAGCGAGCCGCCCGTCCGCCTCTTCGTGATGGGGTCGAACCAGTGGCGCGACGAACAGGAATGGCCGCTCGCCCGCACCGACTGGCAGGCGTGGTTTTTGCACAGCGGCGGCAGAGCGAATAGCCTCCACGGCGATGGCGCGCTCAGTCGTGAACCGCCCGCCACCGAGCCGCCCGATTCCTACGTCTACAATCCACGCAATCCCGTGCCGACGATGGGCGGCGGGCTGTGCTGCAACGCCGTCTTCAGTCAGGGCGGTGCGTATGACCAGCGCCCGGTCGAGGCGCGGGAGGATGTGCTGGTCTACACCACCCCGCCGCTCGATCAGCCGGTGGAAGTGACGGGGCCAGTCAAACTGATCCTCCACGCTCGTTCGAGTGCGCCGGACACGGACTGGACGGCGAAACTGGTGGATGTGTCGCCATGCGGCGACGCACGCAACCTGACCGATGGTATCTTGCGGGCGCGCTACCGGGACGCGATGCGGGAGGGGACGCCGATCACGCCGGGTGCGGTGATCGAATACGAAGTGGACCTGTGGGCGACGAGCAACACCTTTCTGGCGGGGCATTGCATTCGCTTGGAAGTGTCGAGCAGCAACTTTCCCCGTTTCGACCGCAACCCGAACACGGGGGAGGTGCCGGGCCGCTCGATGGAGATGGTGAGTGCGTTGCAGACGGTCTTCCATGCGTCGGAGTATCCATCGCACCTTGTTCTTCCAGTGATCCCGGCGACTTGATACCAGCACGAAGAGCAATCGCGGTGCTCATCGAG
>JALYUS010000729.1 GCA_030853625.1 Chloroflexota bacterium | reverse complement strand
GGCCTGCACCGGACGGTCGGCTCGTTGCCCCTGTGCCCGCGGCATCATGTCGTGCACAGGTAAGCAGTAGGTAAGCGGCGAGCTCGCTTGCACGGTTTGTGGATTCTCCCGCGCCGTGTCCGCCAATCGCCCTCACCCCCCTCTCCCGCACATGGGAGAGGGGGGTGAATTTTCTTTGGGCGCCCCGAGGTCCGTTTCGTCCGACACAACCGCCATCAGCGCAAGATACGAGAAGTTTTCGTAGAACGTTCGTGCTATCATAGGGGCGTGGCCGATGCGCCTCTGTGGAAAAATAGAGAAAGATGCGGGAAGGAGTACAGGATGAGTGGAGTACGGGTCCTCGTTGGAACACGCAAGGGCGCCTTCGTGCTGACGGCGGACGGCGCGCGCGACCGTTGGGAGGTCAGCGGTCCTCATTTCGGGGGCTGGGAGATCTACCACCTCACGGGCTCGCCCCTTGACCCGAATCGGCTGTATGCGTCGCAGTCCAACGGCTGGTTCGGACAGCAGATTCAACGCTCTGACGATGGGGGCAAGACGTGGGCCCCGGTCGGTCACGAGTTCGTCTACGACGGCGTCCCCGGCACGCACCAGTGGTACGACGGCACGCAGCACCCGTGGGAGTTCGCGCGCGTGTGGCATCTCGAACCGTCCCTGACCGATGCGGAGACCATCTATGCCGGCGCGGAAGACGCCGCGCTGTTCCGCAGCGTGGACGGAGGCCAGACGTGGCACGAGTTGTCCGGGCTGCGCCGCCACACCTCCGGACCCTCCTGGCAGCCCGGCGCGGGAGGCATGTGCTTGCACACGATTTTGCTCGACGCGAGCCATCCCGCGCGGATCGTCGTCGCGATTTCAGCCGCGGGCGCCTTCCGGAGCGACGACGCTGGCGCGACCTGGAGCCCGATCAACCAGGGCCTGCGCTCGGAGGGTATTCCTGATCCCACGGCGGAGGTCGGCCATTGTGTCCACCGCATCGCGCTGCACCCGTCGCGCCCCGACGTGCTCTTCATGCAGAAGCACTGGGACGTCATGCGCAGTGACGACGCCGGCGAATCGTGGCGCGAGATCAGCGGGAACCTGCCGTCCGACTTCGGATTCCCGATCGCCGTGCATGCGCACGAACCGGACACCATCTACGTCGTCCCGATCAAGAGCGACTCCGAGCATTACCCGCCCGAGGGGAAGCTGCGGGTGTATCGCAGCCGGACGGGCGGCCACGAGTGGGAAGCGCTCACGAACGGGCTGCCGCAGAGCGACTGCTATGTGAACGTGCTACGCGACGCGATGGCTGTTGACACGCTCGACGCGTGCGGCGTGTACGTCGGGACCACCGGCGGCCAGGTGTACGCGTCGGCCGACAGCGGTGATACCTGGAGCCCCATCGTACGCGATCTGCCCGCCGTCCTCTCCGTCGAAGTGCAGACACTGCCATGATCCGTGTGATGCTCCCGGCGCACCTGCGGACGCTGGCGCGTCTCGAGGGCGACGTGGTCCTCCAGGTTGAGGGGCCGGCCACGCAGCGCGCCGTCCTCGACGCCCTCGAGGACACGTATCCGATGCTGCGCGGGACGATCCGCGATCAGGTGACGCAGCGCCGCCGGCCATTCGTGCGGTTCTTCGCCTGCGCGCAAGATCTGTCCCATGAGCCACCGGATGCTCTGCTGCCCCCCACGATCGCGACGGGCGCGGAGCCCTTCATGATCGTGGGGGCGATGGCCGGAGGCTAGTACACGTTGGCTTACATTGGTTTGCATGCGACGACGGCCTGCGACTAAAGTCGCATGGCAAACCACGGACACTGACGTGTCTCGACAGACTGATTGTACCGCCAAGCTATTTCGACGAACTTATCTGCTTCGTCCCATGCTACGGCCAGGATGCCAGCATGCGATGCAATACGCCCGCGACACTAGATCGTTCCTTCTTTTTGCCAGCCTCATCGCCTGGTTCGTGCCAGTCGGGGAAAGCACGATAACTCAATTCGGGATTGTAGGGCGGCAATTCGCCCTTATCAGTGCGAGGAGTAGGCGTTGCAGTCGTCTTTGCCGTTTCCGTCGGTTCGGCAGCCATGGTTCCTCCTTATCGAGCTAACCCGATCACTATTCCTA
>JALYUS010000696.1 GCA_030853625.1 Chloroflexota bacterium | reverse complement strand
GAACGATTAAGCGCCGGTTGAAGGTGTCCGGCGGCGCGAGACCGATCCAGTTATCGGGCGTGTCAACGCGGTATTCCGCCGCATTCTTGCGAGTCATACTCCCCTTCAGTATTGATATTCATGCCGTATACTACCAGACAGGAAAGAACGTACATGATTGTAAACTAAAAATGGACGGGAGGCAAGCATGGACGGGTTGGGTCACAATGGAGTAAATCGCCGTGGGGCGGTCATACCCCGGCCCGATGCCGAGAGCGAATCATCGTTCATTGATCGCCTCGTGGCGCGGGTTCCCGTCGGCATGGTTGTCATCGAGACAGCCGACGCAACGATTCGCGCCGCGAACCAGGCATTCCGGGCGTTCCTTGCTGAACCGTATCGCGACCGCCCGCTCCGTGGCTCATGCCTGTTCGACATTCTGCCCGCGCGCAACGAAGACGCGCTGATCGCCCTGATGCGTGAGACGATCGCGACGGGTGGCCCGGTGTGTCGGAGTGGGATGCGGTTCGCGCACATCAGCGATCCTGCCATCGCGTGGGATGTCGAGAGCGCGCCCATTCTCGCCGATCATCAGCAGGGCATGATGCTCGTACTCACGGTGATACGCGCGCGCGAACCTGCCGAAGCGCACCCCGACGCCGCGCATGAGCGGCAGCAACTGATGGAGCGTGTTGAGGAGATGCAACTCCTCAATGACGGCTTGATTGCGGCCATTCAGCAGAAGCATCAATTCATCATCGCAATGAGCCACCGCTTGCGCACGCCCCTCACCACGGTGCTCGGCTTCGGCGAGATGCTGGCAGCGGGCGAAGTGGAAGATCCCGCAGACCGGCAGATGGTCTATGGAGACATCGTCGCCGCCGGTCAGGCGACGCTCAGTCTCATCGAAGATATGATCGCCCTCGCGCGGCTCGATGCCGGTAGTCTTCGGCTCACGCGCGCGGACCTCAGCGTTACGGACATTCTGGATGCGGCGAGGGAGAGCCTTGACGTCCTCGCCGCGTCGCGCCAGCAACGCGTCGTGATCGAGACTCCCGCGAGCGATTTGCGCGTCTTTGCGGATGAGCGGTGGACGATTGAGATTGTCCTCAAACTCGGCGCGAACGCGCTACGTTTTTCTCCGACCGGCGGTACGGTGACGCTCTGCGGTCGCGCATGCGATCCAACACACATCGCGTTCGACATCCGCGACACGGGCGTCGGTATGAGACCCGAAGATCAGGCGAATCTCTTTCAAGCATTCACCACGGAGAACGCCGCCAACACAGGGCACGGGACGGGGCTTGAGCTGGCGCTTGTCAAGCGGCTTGTTGAGTTGCAAGGCGGGACAATTACCTTCGAGAGTACGCATGGCATGGGGACGACATTTACGGTGATCCTGCCAACGAGCGGCGTCGCGGATACGGCGCGTCTGTCGGCCACATCGTCGGATGTAATGACTAACATCTGAAACCAGTACACAGCCCCCCTTCATAGAAGGGGTTCGCATACCGCGTTGATCTCACTTCTCAATGCGAGAGTCCGCCAAGCACCAGCCAGAGCGTCACCGTCGCCGCGAGCAGCATCGGCGGGGTGGTGATGAGGCCGATACGCAGATAGGTGCGGGCGCTCACTGCGACGCCGCGCTTGCGCACGATCGCCAACCAGAGCATCGTCGCCAGCGAGCCGAAGGTGAGAACACTCGGCCCGATATTCGTGCCGATCAGTGTCGCGAAGGCGAGATGATCGGGTACCGGCGTCGCGACCGCGCGCAGCAGGGTAATCATCGCCGCGATCATTGGCACATTGTTAACGACGTTCGCGCCGATGCCCGTGCCGAAGGCAATGACGAGCAGGGTGCCGAGACCGCGCCCGGATGGCAGCGTGGGCAGATGCGGGAGCCACGCGCGCTCCAGCCCGCGCACGACCGTGAACATCGCGAGCACGAAGGGAAAGAGCGACCAACTGACGCTCCCGACGAGATCGCGCCCCGTCACGGTGCGCCGCGTCGCCGCGATGATCGCGAGCACGACCGCACCAACGCATGCGGGGATGGCAAGCGGCAGGCCGAGCAGGCCAAAAGCGAGCAAACCCGCCAGCACCAGACAGAGGCCGACGGCGGCAATCGTGAATCCGGGGGGCGGAGCGTCATCCGTCAACGCCGCCGTCGCGAACCGATGGGGCAATTGACGGCGGAAAATGACGAAGAAGATGCCGATATTGACGGCGAGCGCGGCGAGATTCGGCAGGAACATCACTTTGGCGAACTGCACGAAGGAGAGATGAAGGAGGTCGTAGATCAGGATATTCGTCAGGTTGGAGATCGGCAGAAAGAGCGATGCGGTATTGGCGACAAAGGCGCAGGCGAAGAGGTACGGGAGCGGTTCGATCTCCAGCCGCTCCGTCAGCGCGTAGACAATCGGCGTCACGACGATAATCGTCACATCGAGCGAGAGAAAGGCCGTCACGAGCGTGCCGAGCAGGAAGACATTGAGGAGGAGCAGCCGACCATCTCCGCGCGAGAGGCGGGCGGCCCGCACGGCGAGCGCGTCGAAGACGCCCGCCTGCTCCACGACGCCCGTGACGAGCATCATCCCGAGCAGAAAGAGCAGGACATTTGCCGTCTCCGCGAGAATGCGCGCGAAATCCCCCGGCGTGGCGAGGCGCAATACAAGCATCGCCACGGCCCCGATGGATGCCCCGGTCGCTTCGTTCATCCCCCTCGGGCGCGAAAAGATGAGCGCCAGCGTGACCAGGAAGACCGCCGCACTCAAAAAAAGGTTCACATGCGACCTACCGACGCACCTGCCCCGCCTGTCAACCTCACGATGTCATGGCCACCTCGTGGAGCGCGCGACTGATGATCCGCGCGAGACCATCAGGAATCGCCAACTGGCTGACGACTGCTGCCGCCGGGACGATACGACGATGCGCGATCTCGAACTGCGGTTCCCACGGCGCGAGATCAACGTCCGCCCGCCAGAACGACCGAACGATGACCCGGCCCGCTTGTGGCCCCGCGAGGCACGCGCCCCGAGAGAATCCCAGCAGTCTGGCCTGGCCGACAGTCGCGCACGCCTCTTCGAGCATTTCCCGGCGCAGGGTCTCCTCCCACGTCTCATCCCCTTCCGGCCGACCGGCGGGTATGTCCCAGCGCTCGCCGTCCTGACTAATCAGGACAATCTCGCCGTCGCCCGTCACACAGAGACCGGCGGACCCGTGTGGCGTGCCCTCCGGAGGCGTCGGGGGCGGATGCCATGAGACGTGCCAATCCTCGCCGTCCGCGCGAAAGGCGATCTCCTCACCGTCGCAGGCGG
>JALYUS010000445.1 GCA_030853625.1 Chloroflexota bacterium | reverse complement strand
TGCCCGGCGCGGTCGCGACGGAGCGTCCGCCTGCCGCCCCGACGACCGGAGCCTGCACCGCGATGCTCCTTCGCACCGGGCAGGGAGAGGATCGCGTAGAAGCGCAGGTCCGGGATGTGCTGATCCGCCACTTCCCGCTGGTAGGCGTCCGTCAGGGAGGCGAGATAGCCAGACAGGCCCGCAGGCGGCGCGTACTGCGCGAGGTGCTGCGGCACCCACTCCTCGCCCCGCAACGGCGTGTTGATTGCCAGGAGCTCGAGATGCGCGCCGAGCGGCAGGTAGTTGAGCGTATCGGCGAAGAGCGCGGCGATCGTCGTCGCCGCCTCGTCCGACTGGATCGCCAAATTGATGCCGGTGCAGGCGAGCGCCGCGCCGACGTGCCCATCGACGGTGACGAAGTGGCGCTCCTCGACCGCGAGCACCGGCAGGAGGTCCGCGACCGCGCCCCTACGCATCCGGCTCCTCCTCGCGGGAATCGCTTTCGGTGAGTGTGAGCATGAGCGGGCCACGGTGCGGCGGGCCGGGGAGGTAATCAGACGGGGTTCCGATGCTGTGCCAGAGGCGGCGCGGCAACTCGCCGATCGAGTGGGTGGTGCTGCCAGCGAAGGTCAGCCCGAGGGGCATGCCGACAAGCAGCGCTCCCACGCTGAGCCGCAGCGTGGTCGGGATCGCCGCCGGCAGGAGCATCAGACAGCCCCACAGGCAGAGCACGCCGAGGGCGAGCACGGCCCATTGGGAGAGACTGAAGCCGAGGATCTTCAGCGGATCATCCAGATGGCGCGGTGTGCGATTGATACGACGTGACATGTGACCCCCTCTTCTCCCCATTCATCGGTGATGGCTCCGCCGACGATGAATGGCGCTGCCGACGATGATCGGGATCAGTGCGCGACGCCGCCGCCGAGCCCGGTGAGGATCTCCCAGAGCTTGGTGACGATGAAGGGGCCGAAGGCAATCAAAAAGAGCGCGCTGCCGGCGTAGAGCATCTTCTCCACCCCTTCCCGCCGTCCGAGCAGGAACATCACCGCCCCGACGGTGAACATCAGGATGCCGATCTGGGCGGCGATCGGGATGAGCAACTGTTCGTAGACCTTCTTGAAGAAGTCGCCCATCTGCGAGGCGTCGCCCGTGGCGGCGAGCGGCACGAGCAGAGAGTGCGCGTACGCGATGCATCCGATCGGTGAGAGCATGATGGGTCCTCCTTTTACACGTCCGCCAGTCGCCCCAACACGGCGACCAGCAATCCCTTGACGGCCCGCCGGTAGTCCGCAGGCAGCGCGTCCATCGTCAGCGTCCCGTCCCCGAGCATCCGCCGCAGCGGGGCGGAGTACGGCAGCGGGGCAACAGCGTTGAGTCCCGATACGGCCATCCGGACTTTGTCCAGATCGATTGCGGTCGCATCCGAGGGGAAGCCCGCGCCATTGACGACGAGCGTCATGTCGGCGAGCGCCCGGGCGCGCACGGCGGCATGGTCGGGCGCAAGCTCCGCGAGGACGCTCTGATAGTCGTAGGCGTAGCGGCTACTGGCCAGATAGTCGATTGCCGCCACGGTCTTCTGCATGGTGGGATGGTCCGGCCAGCCGACCACCTGCAGGTGATCCGCTGACTGGATGGCGAACTGATTGAGCCGCTGCGTGAACGCCGTGCCGCAGTCGAGGATGATCAGGTTGTAGTGGAGCGAGAGGAGTTTCAGGACGCGCTCGTAGTCGCGCGGGGCGAGGCGGGCCATCTCATCGGGGCGACCCGGCGCGGTGAGGACGGGCAGTCGCCCCCACATCGTCATGTACCCCTGCAACATGCCGATCCCCGCCTGATTGACGGCGATGAGGTTCTGCAAGAGGTCCTGGATCGTCCGGGGGTTGGCGTCGCCGAGCACCTGATCGATCGTGCCCCAGTCCGGGTTGAGTTCGACGACGATCGGGCGGGCGAGCGGCGCCTCGGCCAGTACCAAGCCGGTGGTCAGGGCGACGGTGGTCTTGCCCGGGCCACCCTTCGGGCCGATGGTGGCGAGGATACGGCAGCCCGTGGACATCATCGCCATAAAGTCGGCGATCTTCGCATCGTGGTCCATTTCGAGACGGCCGGGTTGCGTGCGCTCGCGCAGCCAATGCTGGGCGCGGATCGGCCATGGCACGACCGGGACGGGTGGCCGGGAGCGCAAATCGGGGACCGGGATACCCGGCGGCGGAGTTGTGGGTAACAGCGTGGGTTCCCCCGGTGGGCTGGACCGTACGTGCAATCGTCGCTCGGCTACCGCCGCAGGGTACGATGCAAGGTGCCACGTCCCGGCGATTGGGGAGCGACCGCGATCGGTCTCTGCTACCACCCCTTCCGTTCTGTCTACGACGAAAGGCGGACGCATGGCGTTCGGCACTGTCACGCTCTTCTCCCCCTTAGTGCAAAAACCCATGCACAACTACCACGAGCGACAGCAGCGCGGTGACTCCCGCAAAGACACCGCGTCGGAGGCGACGGTACTGCTGCTGACGCGCCGCTTCGACGCGGACCGCCGCCGCAATGCGCGCATGGAGTTCGGGCGGTGGCTCCGGTCGAGAGAGCGTGCGCAACGGGTGGTGACTGTGTACGCAGGTGTCATCCATGCTTCCCCCGTTTGTTTACAAATGAATACAGTACGTCTATTACGTATTCATATGTGGAGCATACGAGGTCCACCGCTATTTGTCCAGCGATTCGCCACGCGGATATTCACAGGTGTGCTACGATGTATGGTATGGTTTATGCGTGTAAACGCGACGGGCGCGCAGGAGATGACGCAACGATGACGGATGGACAGGAGACGAGTTACCCGACACTGGCGGAGAAGATCGACCGGCTCATCAAGGCGAAGCGTGCCCATGACCGCCGGAATCTCTCGTACAAAGATCTCGCGACCGCGATCAGCGGCCACGGCGGCTCCTCGATCTCCGCTGCATACCTGTGGCAGTTGCACACGGGGGCGAAAGACAACCCGCAGAAGAAGGTCCTGGAGACCTTGGCGCGCTTCTTCGGAGTACCGGTCACGTATTTCTTCGACA
>JALYUS010000678.1 GCA_030853625.1 Chloroflexota bacterium | reverse complement strand
GTAGCGGCCCTCCTATGTGTCGGCGATTACGACACACGCGGCCCCCCGGCGGTAAACACTCCGGAGTCCTGGTCCACCTTGATGCGTTATACCGTTTCGCGGTAGCACTGCCAGACACGTCGTTCCTTATCGCTGGGTACCGGCGGGCAGGAGAAGCGGCAGATTCTTGCTGGCTGTAATCGTATTATTCGTCACGGCGATTCCCTTGTAGACGTTGCCGGGCGTGGAATCGAACCCGATAGCGGTGGGGCAGTGGGGCGTTGGGAAGGTGTCCGCGATCGTGTTCCCGCTGATGGTGATGTTCGACGCGGATGAGTTGACGAGCATGCCCGCGCGGAAGGCGGCCGGGAAGCCGAGATTCTGGCCGGGGTTGGTGATCGTGTTGTTCGTCACCTGCACATTGTCGAATGATCGTTTGCCGGGTTCGGGCAGGCCAATCGCCACGCCCGCCGACGGCGCGAGTTCAATGCGATTGCCGTCAATGACGACGCCGGAGACGCCGCCGAGGTTGTGCAACCCGATGCCGGCGGAGTTGTAGTAGAAATCGCCGGAGCGGCCCGCGCCTTCGTCCTGGAAGCGGATCGTATTCTTCGCGATCGTGATATTCCCCGCCAGTCCCTTTGCCTCTGCGGAAAAGAGAATGGTGATGCCTGCCGTGTCTACCGCACCATGTTTCGTCTGCGCGATAGCGATCGTGTTGTTCGCGACGGTGACATTCTTCAAGTTATTCGGCAGCGTCGGCCAGAGCATGATCCCGAGTAAGGCGTCGGTGCAGGTATTGTCGTGGCAATTGACGTCGCCAACGCTGCCACCGGCATAGGACGAGCCGACGATGTTCAGGATCGTCTGGTAGCCGGTAGCGGCGTTGTTGAAGACTTCCGCCGGGCCGCCGTGCGCCTCCATGCAGGCGCGCGCGCCCCGCTTCGGGATCGGCACGCTCTCGAAGGTGTTGCCGGAGAAGACGTAGTGCGTTCCCTCGATGTAGACCGCCGAGTTGTCGTAGTCCGGGTTGGCGTCCCGCATGACAAACTGGAAATACGAGTCCGTCACGGCGCAACTGTCTATCGTCTGCCCGACAAACGCGACGGCCCACACGCCGGAATAGGGCGCGAAGCGGCAGCGGCGGACGGTGAGATTTCTGCCGGACGTGATGTAGATAAAGGTCTGATACGTCTGGTCTTTCGTTTCGCTGATCAGCGATTCGGGGTTGTTCTGGATATTGCCGTCGAACGCAAGGTCCTCGACGGCGAAGTTCTCGATCGCTCCGGTGAGTGTGCGCGGGGAGAGGAGCCGCTGCCAATCACCGAGATGATCCTTGATCTTCAAGACGGATGCCGCGCCCGCACCGGCGAGGCGCAGATTGCTCTTGATGGCGATGCCGACCGTCTTCTTCGGCGCGACGATGTATGTCCCCGGTGGGAAGAGCACCGTGCCGCCGGAGGCCGGGACAGCGTCAATCGCTGCCTGGATCGCGGCGGTGTCGTCCGTTGTGCCGTCGCCCGCCGCGCCGTACTGTTTGACGTTGAGAGTTGTTTGCGCGTAGACGGGTGTGCCGCTCGCGGCTGGTGATCCTGCCGCTGTCGCTGGCGGTGTCGTCGGCCGCTGTGCGGCACTCGTCGGCGGTTGTGCGGTCGGTGTGGGCGGCGCCTGCGTCGGCACGACGATCGTCGCTGTCGCGGCGGGTGGGAGGGTGGCTGTTGACGCAAGCGGCGGGAGTGTCGGCGTTGGTGGAGCGCTGGTTGGCGCGGTCGTCGCGGTCGGCGCCGCTTTTGATCCGCCACAGGCAGCGAGTGCGGCGGACGCCACGGCGACGGCGGCGAGCGTGAGGAAGCGCCGTCGGGGGAGCGTGGATACGGACGGCGGTGTCGTGCGGGTCATGCGAGCGGTTCCTTCTTCTCTGCTATACGACGTGGATCAAGCCACGCTTCGTTGCTTCTTTCTTCCCATGCGCGGCGTGTGTCATGCCGCCGCTCTGGTTATTATAGCGGCGCGCCCGACGATCAATGGGCGCCGGTGGACACTCCTTGATGACATTCCTGTCACACACATGCGCAGCACCCTGATTCTTTCCTCAGTTTTTCGCGGGCGGGTTGCATCGGACGCGGTGAACACTTACCATCGTGCGTGTGATGCGATCATCGGATGACGAACAATCGGTGTAGCCGTACGGATGCATGAAGATAGACAACGCATGATGCAGACAACGCCGCAGGAGCGCCGCCAACCGCAACGACGGGTATCCACCTCCGCCTACGACGGGATTCTGGATGCCTTGCCGCCCAAAATCCGCAACGCCCTGCTTGGTGCGGGTATCACATCACTCGCGCAAGCGGATGCGCTCGCGGATGCGGCGCTCATGCGTATCCAGTGGATCGGCCCGGAAACCGTGCGCTATCTCCGCGCGCTGGCGCGCCATCTACCGATTGACCACGGTCCCATGCAGGCGCGCGACGCTGAGGAGTTGCGACGCCACGCGGGAATGATTGCCGGGGAGATCGCGCGCGGCAGGCTCTCCCCCGATCTCACGGCACGGACGATCCACGGCCCGATGATGATCGGCGCGCTCATCGAGCGATGGGGGGAGCCGGCACACTGCTCCATCGAAGACCTCAATCTCGCACGGGCGCTCATGCACGCACTGCGCTACGGGACACTCGATGCCGAGTTTCGCGCCCTCTTCGCGGGCCTGACCGATCCGCAGCGCGCGATGGTGCGCTATCGCTATGACCCGGTGGCGCCGCTTACCTTCGCCGATGCGGCATCGCGCATTGGGCGATCCCCCGAACGTACCCGCACGATCGCGATTGAGGCGCGCGACGCGCTTCTTGACCTCTTCGGCGCGCATCACTTCCCACGCACCCGCACCGCAATTCATCTCACCGCCGCACGAATCGCCGCCGGTGATAGCCTGCGCGCGGTCGCCGATGACCTGGCGGCGTGCGGACTCCTGCACTACCACCGCCACTTCGATGACCTCTTGATTCTCTGGCGGGCGACCGATCTGGAGCGCCCTTTCCCGACCGAGGAACACATCGTCGCCGCCCGTGAGGGGCTGACTGAGGGGCAACGCACGCTCCGCGCCGCGATCCGCCCGCGCGCCGACGCACTCAGCCGAAACTGCGGCGCGTTGACGCCCGCGTGGCTCGACGATGACGCGGACGACGCGGAGATTCGTGCCGTCCTGCCCTCGCTCGGCTACACGGCAATCGCGCCGGACTGGTTTTGGTGCGATCGCGCGTCCCACACGGGGGTCGAGAGCGTCATGCGGAAAGTGTTCATGGTCGCGGAGCGCGTCACCCCGCGCGAACTGCGCGCCGCGCTCGCGAAGCATCACGGGCGGCGGCAGTTCCCCACACCGCCGACGGAGATCGTACGGGCGGTCGCGCTCCGCCTCGGCCTCGCGACGCCGGACGGCGATTGCCTCAAGCGGGCGCGGCAGTTCGATGGCGAAGGGGTGTTGAGCGATGCCGAAGAGGCGCTGATCGCGTTTTTCCGCGCGCATGACCCCGTCGTCACCTTTGGCGAACTCTTCGAGGAGAGCCGGGCAGCGAACGACGTGCCGCGCGGTCTCGACCGTCTTCTGAGCCGCTCGCCGATCATTCGCAGGGTGCGGCAGGGTTTGTATACGCTCGTCGGCACGCCGCTGACACGGCAGGAGATCGCGGACGCGGCGGACCGGATACAATCCGCGCAGTCTGGCGGCGAACTCCGCTACAATGTGGACGGCACCGCGACGTACGAAGCGCCCGCGAGTGCGTGGCTTCTGTATAGTGGTATCCTGAATGCCGCCGAACTGCGTCCTTTTGAAGGAACGTGGCAGACCGTGAGTGGAGCGCGCGTGACGATTCGCGGACAGACAGCATGGGGGCTGGGGAAGGCGATCCGGGCGTTGGACCTCGCCGTTGGCGAGCGGATCGCCATCCGGCTCGATACATGGGAACGCACGATTACCGTCGAGCGGTGCGACCGATGACCGGCAAGATCACCGGCCAGCGTCTCGCGGCGATCGCGTTGCTGCAATTGGACGGCAGCGAGCGCGCCATTGGGATGGAAGACCTCGCCATGAAAATGGCGGAACTCGCGCCCGGACGCTTTCGGTGGAAGAAATACCCCGAGCAAATTAATATCGGGAGTGTCCACTCCGCAGCCAAATTATTGCTTGTGACCGATCCCCCGTATGTCACGGGTGGCGTGCGCGACGGCTGGATGCTCACCCCGGCGGGTATCCACTGGGCTTGCCAGACGCCGGGGATCGCGTCCGCGCCCGTGCTCGCGTCGCTCGCGCGTGGTGGGGCGCTCCTGCGGCAAAGCGACGCATGGGAGAAATTCGCCCGCCTCACCCCGGAGGAGATCACCGTCTACGATGCGCGCCGCTTCCTCAAAGTGGACGAATATACCAGCCGACGCCGTCGCAAGGAGCGCGTGCAGGCCATCCGCAATATCGCCGCCCATGACGACGATCTCGATGCGCTCGTGGCGTATCTGCGCGATCACTTCCCGGAGGAATGGCGATGACGACACCGATCACCGTGACCAGCCATACGGCGCGGGACTTTCTGCAAAACGCCGCGTACTTCAGCACCGTGCCGAAGGTGGTCTGGGAGTACGTCTCCAACGCGATTGACAACCCCGGCGAGCACGAGGCCATTCACGTGGAGGTTCGCATCACGCGCGAGCGGATCGCCATCAAGGACAACGCCGCCGGGATGACGCGCGGCGATCTCAATCGCTTCTTCACGATGCACGGCGAGAATCTCAAGCGGGCGGAGGGCAAGAAGGTGCGCGGGCGGTTCGGGACGGGTAAATGCGCCGCATTCGGCATCGCCGCCCGATTGCGCGTCGAGACGGTGCGTGCGGGCCAACTGAACGTCGTCGAGTTGGATCGCGCGGACATCACCGCCTCTGGTGGCGGCGGCATCCCGGTGCGCGACATCACCGTGGATGCGCCGACGCGTGCCGAGACGGGGACGACGATCCTCATTTCCGCGCTGCACACGAAGCAACTGGAAATTCCCAACGTCATCCGCTACATCGAGCGGCACCTCGGACGGCAACATCAGATTCATACCGTCACGGTCAACGATCATCTCTGTGAACTGGAGGAGCCGATCACGAGCGCCGTCCGGCAATTCGTCGCCCCTGCCCCGGTCGCCGCGCGCCTCGGCGCGATCACCGCGACGATTAAGGTCTCGCCCACACCGCTCGATCCTGAGACGGCGGGCATTGATGTCTTCTCCTACGGGAACTGGCACGATACGACGCTGGCGGGGCTGCCGGTCAATGAACTGACGCGGCGGCTCTTCGGCGAGGTCGAGGTGCCGCTGCTCGAAGAGTACGATGGGCCATTTCCGCCCTTCGACAATACGCGCAATAACACCCTCAGCCCGCAGAACCCGCTGGTGGCGACACTCTTTGGCTGGCTCTCCGCCTGCCTGCGCGAGATGCTGACGGAATTGGAAGGCGAGGAGGCCGAGCGTAAGCGCTCCTCCGAGGCGAAGGCGCTGCGGACGGAGGCGGGCCGGATCGAACGCATCCTCAACGAGGATTTCCGCTCCCTCCAGATCGCGCTCGATCGTGGCCGGAAGACGCCCGCCGTGGCATGGGAGCAGGAAGAAGGAGTCGCGATGCACGGGCCGGACGACGCCTCTCCCTTCATCGCGACCGACGCGGCGGGGCATATCCCGCTCGACAACGATGCCGCCACGAGTCTGATGGATTCCGACGCCCCATTCGTGCCAATGGCGGAGACCGGGGAGGGTGATGCGCCCGCGATGCCGCCCTCCGGCCCCGGCGATAGCCCAGAGGAACCGGGCGCACCGCCGCCGGAGGGTGCGGACGGCATCGGCGCCGATGTGTTGCCCGACCCACACGCGCTCGTGGGAACAGGAGAGGAGCGCGCATCGCAGCGGGAGATCGCCCTCCGCCCGCGCCGGTTATCCGGTTTCGGTCTCGCCTTCCGCAACGAAACCCCCTCCGCCCCCCGCTCGCGCTACGAAGAGGGAACCAAGACGATCGTCATCAATCTCGACCATCCCCAATTAAAGGCGGCGCGGAAACTCGGGCCGCAGGCGTCTGCCGCTTTCCGGCAGATGAGTTACGAACTCGCTTTCGTGGAGTATGCGCTCGCGCTCGGTAACGAGCACCTGCGCCGCGATCCGCTCATCTCCGGTGAAGACGCGCTCTATGAGATTCGCGAGACGATCAACCGCGTCACTCGCCGTATCGGCGACATCTTCTGACGCGGCGCGTCGCGAACGTGTGATCGTTATCCCTGCTTGCGATGACTGATTGGCGTCGGCATGGAGAACGGCTGTACGATAACTTGCGCGTGGTCGTGGTTGGCAGGTTTCGGCGATACCGTGATCGTCACATCATAGTCGAACGCATTGAGCATCCGAATCAGTCGGTCCATCGAGAAGCCGGATGTGCGACCACGGAGTAGGCGAGAAAGCGAAGGTTGGTCAACACCCAGTATCTCGGCTGCCTCTGTTTGGGTCAGATGGCGCTCTGCGATCATATCGCTGATCTGCCCGACGATCTTCGCTTTCACGAGGAGTTCGTCAGCATTCGGCAGACCGAGATCGGCAAAGACATTTTCGCTTCCGCGTTCATGTTCGATACTCATGAGCATCCCTCCGTGTTTGTCGCGTGTGCGTCGAGTTCTTCCGCGTTGTGCAGCCGTTGCCGTATGAGGTTCATCACGGTATCCGGCGTCTTGACGCCGCGCTTCGACTTCTTCTAAAATACATGAAGAACGTAAACCGCACGTTTTAGGCGGACAGTGTAGATGGCGCGAAATGCGTCACCTTCCTCGTCTGCGACGATCTCCATGACGCCCGCGCCACCAAACCCTTTGAGGGGTTTGGCATCGGGATGTTTCTTGCCTTCCTGCGCCCGCCAAAGCGCGAAACCTATTTCCTGTTGCACCTCGTCGGGGAATGCGCGGAGTTCTTTCTTCGATGGACCAACCCACACCAATGGACGTTGATCTTCTGCCATGAATCAATCCTTCACGCCTCTCCCGCTGAACATCATGATAAATATACCATAAACGGCGATCGTTGATACGCACGATTCCGCATCCTGTGGGATGATATGGAGAAACCGAACTCCCGATCCCTTTCCGGAAAGAAGGGGAAATGAGGGACGATGCGAAATGTAGGGGCGCATAGCATGCGCCCAATAAAGGAGCAGGCAAACAGATGGCAGCGAGCAACAAACTCCGGGTACTCGTCTGGTCCGAGGGCACCGCGCCCAAATTCGCGTACCCGCATGACATCAACGATGCCGTGGCGACCGCGCTCAAGGCCGATCCCCACTTGGATGTACGCACGGCGACCTTCACGGACGATGAGCAGGGACTGAGCGAGGCATCGCTGGCGAATACCGATGTACTCGTCTGGTGGGGGCATCTGCTCCACCGCAATGTGCAGGATGTCAATGTCGAGCGGGTGATGGCGCATGTGCGGGAGCGGGGGATGGGCTTTGTGCCGCTCCACTCGTCGCACATGTCCAAGCCCTTTACCCAGTTGATCGGCGCGCCGGGATTCATCGGCGGCTGGAAGCACGACGCCGGGCCGGAAGAAATCAAAGTGGTCATGCCGGACCATCCCGTCGCGCACGGCGTCTCGACGATCGTGCTCGACGACGAGGAGATGTATGACGAGCCGTTCGAGATCGGCACGCCGGACGCCGTCGTCTTCCACTCGACCTTCCCGAATGGCAAGCAGATCCGCTCCGGCCTCGCCTATCAGATCGGCAACGGGCGCGTCTTCTACTATCGCCCCGGCCACGAGGAAAACCCGACTTTCTATCGCCCCGACGTGCAGCGCGTCATCCGTAACGCCGTCTATTGGGCAGCAAACAAGCAATGAGCAACGAGCAACGAGCAATGAGTGATGTTCGGCTTGGGTTGATCGGCTGCGGGCGGATCAGCCACCAGCATATGCGGGCGCTGCGGGAGATACCGGCGGTCGTTGTCGCGGGGCTGGCAGACGTGAGCGAGGAGAATATCGCCGCGCTCACCGCAGAATTTCCCGAACTGAAGGACGCGGAGGCGTATCACGACTACCGCGAGATGCTCAAGACCAATCTCGACGGCGTAATTATCATGACGCCGCATGGCCTCCATTATCAGCACATCAAGGAGTCGCTGGAGGCGGGCAAACACGTTCTCTCGGAGAAGCCGTTCGTGACGCAGCCCGATCAGGCGCGGGAATTGATCGCCCTCGCGACGGCGCGGGAGCGCATCCTGATGGTCTCATACCAGAACCCGCGCCTCTGGCCGTATCGCTATACCCATCTGCAGATCGCGGACGGCAACCTCGGCGAGATTTTGTTTTACTCCGGTCAGATTACACAGCAGTGGGGCGCATTCGGTGGCTGGCGGCTCTCCTCGACGCTCAGTGAGGGCGGCATGCTCGTGGATACCGGCAGCCATTTCGTGGATCTCATGCTCTACCTGACGAATATGCGGCCCGATACCGTCGTGGCCTTCAATGACACCGATGGCGCGCAGGTGGACATCATCAACGGCGCAGTGATCCGCTTCAACGGTGGACGTGTGGCGACCCTTGCGGCGGTCGGGCGCGGGCCGACCCTCTGGAACATCACGATCGTCGGCACGAAGGGGACCATCGAAATCTGGGATCGCGACAACATTCGCCACATCGGCGCGGATAACTACGTCGGCTGGATCGGCACGCCACGCACCAATCTTGTCCCGCCCGAAGGCGAGCGGCCAGAATCCACCACTCCGCAAGCCGAGTTCGTCACCGCAGTCGCGAAGGATGATCTGAGCGCATCGGATGCCGCGCGCGGTCTCGCCGTTGCCCAGGTGACGCAGGCAATTTATGCCAGCGCGCGCGAAGGCGGCATGCCGAGAGAAGTAGCGAGTAACGAGTAGCGAAGGGTAGCGTAGGCTTCAGTCTGCGCTACCATTCGCTACGCCCGAACAGCCGTGACGACGGCGAAGATGACAAAGGCCGCGAGGGCAAGCACGACGACGATCAAGGCGAAATCGAAGGCCCGCCAGAATGGATGACGCGCGCGCATCGGATCGCCCTCCTAAACCAATGCACAACGAGCAATGAGCGGGCGCACGGCGCTTCTCTCATTGCTCGTTGCTTCGATTACCGCTTCTCGATTGGCACGTAATGGCGGTCGTACTGACCGGTGTATTCCGCGCGGGGGCGGATGAGCCGGTTATCGGCGTACTGCTCCAGCACATGCGCTGCCCAGCCGGACATGCGGGAGATGGCGAAGACGGGCGTAAAGAGATCGTCCGGGATGCCGAGAGCGCGGTAGACGGTGCCGGAATAGAAGTCCACATTGGAGTGGATATTCTTCTCCCTCAGCATCGTGTCTTCCATCGCGCGCAGGGTGAGGAACATGTTCTCGTTGCCGGATTCCTCGCAGACCTGCCGCGCCATCTCCCGCAGATGCGTCGCGCGCGGGTCTTCCGCCTTGTAGACGCGATGGCCGAAGCCGGCAATCTTCTGATGCGCCGCGATCTGCTCGTGGACGTAGGCGACGGCGCGTTCCGGGTTGCCGACCTGATCGAGAATCTTCACGACTTCCTCATTCGCGCCGCCGTGCAGCGGCCCGGCGAGCGAGGCGACGGCTGCTGTCGTCGCGCCGTAGAAGTCGGCGAGGGTCGCCGCGACGACACGGGCGGCGAAGGTCGAGGCGTTCAATTCATGGTCCGCATGGAGGGTAAAGGCAATATCCAGCGCCTTTTCCTCGGTCTCCGTCGGCGGGGCGTCGTGCAGCATCGTCAGGAAGTTACGGGCGGTCGAGAGGTCGGTAGTTGGAGCGACGGGTTCGTTGCCCGTGCGGATGCGGTGATAGGCAGCGATGATTGTTGGAATCTTCGCGGTGAGGCGGATTGCCTTGCGCCGGTTCGATGCCATGCTCTTGTCTTCCGCCTCGGAGTCATACATGCCGAGCGCGGAGACTGCGGTGCGAAGGACATGCATCGGGCGTGCATCCTTCGGGAAAGAGTGCAGCAGGTCCATTACCTGCGCGGGCAACGGTCGCTCATCCACGAGTTGGCCTGTTAGTTCGTCGAGTTGCGCCCGTGTCGGCAGTTCGCCGGACCAGAGCAGGGCGATCGTCTCCTCGAAGGAGGCGTGATCGGCGAGATCGTGGATGTCATAGCCAAAATAACTGAGGACGCCGCGCTCGCCATCCACGGCGCAGATGGCGGAGTCGCAGGCGACGACCCCTTCCAACCCCGCCGGTTTCGTCCTTTTTCCCGTGCCGGTCGCAGACATGGATGATTCCTTTCGTTGATACTGGTCAATCGGTGGCACTATGCCACATTCGCGACAGCGGCGCCGGTCGCGCGTTTGATATTCAGATCAATGTCATCGAGTATCGGCAAGTGGTCATGGTTGGCGATACCCAAGAGCAGCCATCCTTCGAGTACTTCCGCTAATTCATCCTGGCATTGCCTTAATCGTCTCCGCGTTTGCCCAGACCCCTGGAAACTCGGGGATCGTGCCGAATATCGTGCCATCTTC
>JALYUS010000675.1 GCA_030853625.1 Chloroflexota bacterium | reverse complement strand
ACGGCGCTTGGCGTATCGCAAGTCAATATCTCGCGCATCGAGCGTGAAGATGAGCCGCAACTCTCCACGATGCGGCGGTTTGTCGAGGCCCTCGGCGGCGAACTGATCGTGCAGGTCCGTATCGGCGATGAGACAATTGATCTGCTTACCTATCGCGATCATACCCACAGCCCCGCATGATGCGCGACCGCGTTCATTAGAGAGGAGAGCCGCCATGCGCGCAGACATCGTTCCCGGCGCTACATTCCCGGATTACGAACTGACGGATCACGCACGGCAGCGGCGCAAACTGTCGGCGTTGCAGGGCAACGACCCGATGATCCTCGTCCTTTCGCGCGGACACTATTGACCGAAAGATCACCAGCAGCACCGTGCGTTGGCTGCCATGTATCCCCAGATCGCCGTCTCCTACACGCAGATCGTCACGATCACCACCGACAACATTCTCGAAACCAATGAGTTCCGTAGCGCGGTCGGCGCGCAGTGGACCTTTCTCTCCGACGCAGGCCGCAAAGTCCAGAAGGACCTCGACATTCAGGAGTACACCGACCCACACCACGACCCGATGATCCCGTATACGCTCGTGCTGGAACCGGGCCTCGTCGTCAACAAAATCTACAACGGCTACTGGTTCTGGGGCCGCCCCTCGACCGAGCAACTCTGGCAGGATTTACGCGCCGTCACCGAGCGTGTCCGCCCTGATTGGGACATCACGAAACCGGACCTCCGGGCGGCATGGGAGCAGGGCGACAAGCGTCTCTTCTACCCATACAAAGAGCGTGACTGAACGGCGGTATCGTGCGGGAATCATCCGTCCGGCGGGTAGATCGCTCTCCTGCTGCCCGTCTCCTCAATATGCCTCGATTTGCACGCGCGCATTTTCGTTGATGGTTAGCCGCAGTTCGGTCAGTTCCTCACCGGTGATCTTGCCGATACCGGAGATTGTGATACCGTCCGGGCTGATGACGATGTCCACGCTGTTTACCTCGATCGTCCCGACGACGTATGCCGTATCCCGCGCGACGACGTAGGTGAGCGAGCGCGCATACCGTGGATCAACATACAGCCCACCGTCTGAGAGCGCGACGAGCGGCTTGTCATTGACAATCAGGGCATGCACCGTATTCGTACCAAGCCGCAGGCGAGTGAGTGCGCCGATCTCTGCGTCCGGGCTGATTGCGGGATCGGGGCCGTCCGTCATCGGTGGTGTCGGGTGCAGGGAACTCGCCGTCTGCATGGTCGTTTCCTCCTCATTCGTTGTTCGCGACATGGTAATGAGCATATCGCGCGTATCATGCCAATATACCGGCCACCTTTCAACCGGGTCGCCGTGTATGGACTCTGCCATCCACCGGTATCAGACGCCGCACACCGGACGGGGAAGCAACCATATCGGTTGCTTCCCCACACTCAATCCTCATGCCGCCCAGAGGGCATCCGCAGTCCTTCGTTACGATGCGAGCGGTTCGACCGCGCGCGCAATCGGCCGGGGGCCGGTGGCGGTTGGATCGGGGGTAAAGCGGACGGGTTGGGAGACTTCGAGCGTCTCGAAATCGCCGCCGCTTACGTCGTTGCGATGGAAGAATCGCTCGACGCCCGCGCCATCCCGCAGGAAGCCGAATCCGCGCGCCTTGACGATCTTCGTGATGACACCGGTGGTCGCGTCCTCCGGGGCGGAAAGATCGGCCGATGACGCGGCGTGCCCGCGCCCGAAGGTGCGCCCCCGCTCGCTCCGGCTTTCCGGCTGCGGTGCGGCGTTCTCGTCCTCCGTCGCGACACGCTCTTCGCGGCGCATCCGCATCGGTGCGCGGCGGGTGAGCGGCACGTCTACCGGTGTGGCGACCGTGCCCGTCTCCTGATAGCGCGAGAGGAGCGCCCCCACCTGCGTGCTCAACGAGGGCGGGAGGAAACCGGGAGCGGTAGTCGTCGTCGGCTCGCGCGCGGCGACTTCTTCCTGGCGGACGACGCGCTCATCCTCATCACGTCCGGCGACGAACCGGAATCGCTCCGGGTTGAGCGGCGCGACGGGCCGGGAACCGATGCGTTCCGGTTGCAGCCGCGCGCGGTCCACCGACGCGGCGGGCCGCTCGGATCGCGCCGGGCGCTCCGCAGCATGTTCGGGGCGGCGCGCCGACGACGGAGCAGGCGTACGCTGGCGAACGGGATGCGACGAGGCCGTCACGGGCATCGGGCGCTCAACGCGCGTGCGCCGTTCCTCGCGCTTCGGATAGAGCGGGAAGTTCTCGATGGAAGCGGGGACGGTGGGTAGATCGCCCTGCCACGCCTTGCGCGGGATACGTACCCGCAGGCTGCGCTGGAGTTGCCGCCACTTCGGCTCATCGCTCGGCATGAGGAGGGTGACGGCATCGCCCTCGCGCCCCATCCGTCCGGTGCGCCCGACGCGGTGCGTCAGGAGTTCCGTCGTCTCCGGTAGGTCATAGTTGATGACCATGCCGATGTTCTCGACATCGAGACCGCGCGCCGCAACATTCGTCGCGAGTAGGATCGGCACCTTGCCGCTGCGGAAATCGGCCATCACCTTGTCACGGGCATTCTGTGAGAGATTGCCCTGCAAGGCGGCAGCCGGATAGCCGAGCGCTTCGAGTTGCCGCGCCAGCTTCTTCACGCCGTGTTTCGTCCGCCCGAAGACAAGGACGCTCTCGTCGCCCCGCCCATCGAGGAGGACACGGAGCACAGGGAGTTTCTGCCCTTCCGGCACATCATAGATAATGTGGTCAATCTTCGGCACATCTTCCGGCCGGGTATCAATCTGCACCATCGCCGGATCGCGCAGGTACTTTGCCGCCGTCCCCTGTACCCATTCGGGCACCGTCGCGGAGAAGAGGGCGGTCTGCCGCTCGCGCGGGACGAAGCCGAGGATACGCTCGACATCGGGCGCGAAGCCGCGATCGAGCATCTCGTCCGCCTCATCGAGGATGACGTAGTTGACGCGATCCAGTTTCAACACGCCCTGCCGGAGCAGATCGAGAACGCGACCCGGCGTGCCGATAATCACCTGCGGGCCGGTATTGACGGCGGCAATCTGCGGCCCCATCGCCCGGCCGCCGAAGATGCAAAGCGAGCGAATGCCGTTCGCGCGGCCCAATTTCTCGACGACTTCGCCGACCTGCTGCGCCAGTTCGCGCGTCGGCACGAGGACGAGCGCCTGCACCGCGCGGATGCCTGCATCGGCCTTCTCGATCATCGGGATGGCGAAGGCAAGCGTCTTGCCGGAACCGGTGCGGGCCTGACCAACGAGGTCACGACCGGTGAGGAGAATCGGGAGGGACTGGGTCTGAATCGGGGTGGGATCGGTGATCCCCATCGTGTGGAGCACCGCGCGCGTTTGCGGGGCGAGCGGCATCGTGGCAAATGACAACAAAGATTCCTTTCGCGGCCCCGGGCAGTCGGCAGTCGGCGGTCGGCAGTCGAAAATGCATACGCTTCGCGCGTTATCTTTCTGCTGACTGCCGACTGGCTACTTCCCCTACCGCACTGCGCACCACAACAACATATGGACGAAGCGAGGCTTCGCCGATACGCGGTGCAACAAATAATCGAACCCGCAACCCCGCGGGTTCCCACGATAGAGGGGAGCGTGCTGCGGCGGAACCGCGCGGCATATGTCGCGCGACCACCGAA
>JALYUS010000673.1 GCA_030853625.1 Chloroflexota bacterium | reverse complement strand
GAGATCGGGTCGAGCGCGCTTGCCGGCTCATCCATGAGAATGATCTCGGGTTGCACCGCGATTGCGCGAGCAATACACAAGCGTTGTTGCTGGCCCCCTGAGAGGTTGAAAGCGGACTGCTTGAGTTTGTCCTTGACTTCGTTCCAAAGCGCGGCCTGACCGAGGCTACGCTCCACGACCTCGTCAAGATAGTTCTTCGGCACCCTGCCTGCCAACTTCAGGCCGGACGCGACATTGTCATAAATGGACATCGAGGGGAACGGATTCGGCTTCTGAAACACCATACCGACCCTGCGTCGAAGCAATACGGCATTCATACCAGGGGAGTAAATATCTTCGCCGTCCAACATGACTTTTCCTTCGGCATGCGCGTTTGGGATAATCTCGTGCATACGATTCAGGCAACGCAATAGTGTAGACTTCCCGCATCCGGACGGTCCGATAATTGCGGTCACATTTTGCTCGTGGAAATCCAGTGACACATCTTCGAGCGCCTTGAACTTGCCGTAGAATGCACTTAATCCCTCGACACGCATCGTGACGTTCGTTTGGGCGGGTGCGGGGTCTCCATGCGCCAGTCGTTCCGCCACCTTTGGCCGGAGATTGACGGGTTCAAGCGCCTCTGATGTCGGCTCGACCATTTGTTTCCTCTCAGACAACATTCGCGAACCTCCCACGGGCGATGCGGCGGATGATGATCATCAGGACCAAAATAAACATGACGAGTACGAAAGCCGATGCCCATGCAATCCGGTGCCACTCATCATACGGGCCAATCGCATAGTTGAACAGGCGCAGCGGTAATGCGTCGCTTGGCCTACGAATATCAGTCTGAAAGAAGTTGTTGCCGAGCGCGGTAAAGAGCAACGGCGCTGTTTCACCGCCAACACGGGCAAATGCGAGGACGACCGCCGTGCCAATACCCGAACGCGCCGCCGGGACGGTAATGCGAAGCACGGTCTTCCAGTATGGAATACCAAGCGCGAGACTCGCCTCTCGCAGCGTGCCGGGCACGAGGCGGACGACTTCCTCGGTCGTTCGTGAAATAGTCGGAATCATCATCACGGCCAGTGCGACGCCGCCCGCAATCGCCGAAAACGAATGGAACGGACGCACGAGCAATGTCCAGATGAAAACACCAATGACGATGGATGGCACGCCAAGCAGAATGTCCGCGACGAACCGCACTACTGTCGCGAACGCATTGCGCCGCCCCCCGTATTCGGCCATATAGACGCCCGCCGCGATACCGGTTGGAATGCCAATCAGTGAAGCCATGAGAAGGATAATTCCGCTGCCAGCGAGGGCGGTTGCGACCCCGCCGCCAGATTCACCGGGAGGCGCGGGCGGCTTCGTGAAAAAGTTGATATTCAGGGATGACGCGCCCTTAATGAGTGAATATACGAGAATATGCACGAGCGGGATGAGGATAATGATTGCGCAGACCGAGAACACCCCGATCATGACCACATTCACGATACGCCGCCGTCGCATCACTGCGGGGGTAAACTGACCGTAGTGCTGCGGAACGCGTGCTGCCACGTTGTCTCCTCCTCGCTATTGACTCCGTGCGACTGACCACACGAGCAGTCGACCAAGAATGTTCATAATGAGGGCGACAACGAGGAGCAGAAGCGCGATAGCAATTAGCGAAGACGTATAGAGGGTCGTCGCGGCCTCCGCAAACTCGTTGGCGATGACACTCGACATCGTTGCTCCTTGCGCGAAGAGCGATGGTTTGATCTGCGCGCGATTCCCAATAATCATTGTCACGGCCATCGTCTCGCCAAGCGCGCGACCGAGAGCAAGAATTGAGCCGCCAACGATGCCGCTACGCGCGAATGGCACGATGACGTGGCGGATCACTTCCCATCGTGTCGCGCCGAGGGCAAGCATGCCTTCACGCTGGCTTGTCGGCGTGAGAAGCATCACTTCTCTCGTTACCGATGTGATGTACGGAACAATGATAATGGCAAGAATGATACCTGCCGACAGCACACCGAGACCGAATGTTGGTCCCTTGAACAAAGGGATGAAACCGAAGTGGTCAACGAGGAATTTGTCAGGGCCGCTCCGCATCCACGGGGCGAAGACGAAGATGCCCCATAGGCCGAAGACTACCGACGGCACAGCGGCGAGGAGTTCGACCATGAACGAAAGAGGGCTTCGCAACCAGGAAGGAGCGAATTCGGTGATGAACACCGCGCAACCGACGCCAATTGGCGCCGCAAGGACTAAGGCAATGACAGAGGTTATCACCGTACCGTAGATGTATGGGAGCGCGCCAAACCTATTAAATGGGGGTTCCCACGCGGTACTCGTGATAAAGCCCAATCCGAAGTGCCGCCATGCCTCGGAAGATTGAGTGACAACCATGACGAGCATCAGCCCGATAATCACGAGGATGAGCGCGGCGGGGATCGCCAGAACTGACCGAAAGACTGCATCTCCGCGAATGTTTACGCCGCCCGCCCGCCGACGAGGCATCGGCGGGATCGCCACTATTCCGAACTGCCGTCCCGACCACCACTGCCTCCGTGGGCCTTGGCCTGCCATATCCACACCTCTCTACAGTGATGACGAAGGCGGCAGCAACGGATTAACCGTTGCCGCCGTGACCGGTAGGCCTATTTGTAGACCGGCGTTCCATTCACCATGATCTTCTGCAACTGGCCGAGGACCTTCTCCTTGAGCGGCGCAGGGATCGAGGGGTAGACCTTCGACTTCGCGACCTCATCCCCTGCGGGGCTGATCGCCCAGCGGATGAAGTCCACCAACGCCACAGTCTTGTTCATGTCAGTTTCATTCGTGTACGCAAGCAGCCACGTCGTGCCGGTGATTGGGTACGCGCCTTTGACTTCCGCAGGCGGATTCGTGATCGAGAAACGCAGGTCGGCAGGATACGATGGAAGTGCCGCTGCCCTGGACGCGGAGTCTATGCTGGGTGCAATGAATTCGCCTGCGGCGTTCTTCACCAAACTGAGCGGCAACTTGTTCTCGATTGCGTAGGCAAGTTCGACATAGCCGATTCCACCTTCCACCTGCTTGACCTGGCCCGAGACGCCTTCGTTCCCCTTCGCGCCGATGCCCGTCGGGAACTTTACCGAAGTGCCACGTCCGACCTTGCTCTCCCAGTCCGTAGAGATTTTGGAGAGGTAATCAACCCAGATGGAGGTCGTGCCGGAGCCATCCGACCGGTAGACAACCGCGATGTCAGTAGTTGGCAACTGTATGCCAGGGTTGTCGGCCGCAATCGCCTTGTCATTCCACTTCGTGATAGTGCCGAAGTAGATATCAACGAGTGTCTGGCCTGAGAACTGCAACGGCTTATTGACATCAAGTTTCAGGTTGTACGTGGCCACGACGGGGCCATGCACCATCGGTATATGCAGGATGCCGGGCGCTGCTGCGACCTGGGCATCCGTCAATGGCGCATCGGAGGCGCCAAAGTCCACGGTCTTCTGGGTAATCTGCTGAATGCCACCGCCCGAACCAATGGACTGATAGTTGATGCTGACGTTGTTCGCGACTTTCTGCTTGAACACATCTGCCCACGTCGTGAGGAGCGGATTGATAAATGTTGAACCCGCACCCGTCAACTGGATGTTTGATCCGCCCGCAATCGCCCCGAACGTCGGCTGTGCAAGCGCCGCCGATCCACTCACGGCGCTACTGGCTGCGGTGGTTGCGGCGGGAGCCGACGTCGCCGCTGCGGTACTCCCTGTTGTTGCGCCGGTACTGGTCGTCGCCGCTGCCGGGGCCTTCGTTGCCGTGGCTGCCGCGCCTGCCGCGCTTGTCGTGGCGGCTGGTGGTGCGGGTGCCGGAGTGCTCGTCGCACTTCCACCGCACGCCGCCAGAATTGCCGTGCCAGCAGCGCCAGCGATACCGAAAAGCACTCTGCGACGATTGACCACTCGGTTTGCGTTCTCCATATACCGCTTCCTCCTCAGGCGTAGTGAGCCTTTCGACAAAACGTTCATGTCATCGCGACGCAGAGCGTCACCAGACAAGAATCGCTTTATGCAGCCTAACAAGCGTACGTCACTGGGTTATAATGGAACGATGAGGGAATTGTTAACACTCGGCACGATGCTCGTGGATGGCCGCGACGCGCGTACCATCTCTGACTCTGAAACAGCCAGGGTAATCATGAAACGTGATCCGCGCCCGACAGCGCTTGTGACGGAAACCGCGCCACCGTGGACGAGCGCGACGTGCTTGACGATCGCGAGGCCCAATCCCGTGCCGCCACCGGAGCGGGCGGGGTCCTCCTTGTAAAAGCGCTCGAAGAGGCGCGGCAAATGTTCGTCCGGAATACCGACGCCGGTGTCTTCGACCCAGAGCCGGACGCGGGTGTCGCTATCGCTATCCGCACCGACGGTGACGCGGCCACCCGCCGGTGTGAATTTCACCGCATTATGAACGAGGTTGACGAGCGCGCCTTCGAGCATCCGCCGGTCCCCCCAGACAGCGGGTACGCCCGATGGTATCGCGGTCTCCAGCGCGACATCGGCCCGGTCCGCCTGTGCCTCCAGCCGCTCGACTGCGTTCCGCGCGAGTTCGGCGACATCGAGCGCCGCGAAGTTCGGCTGATCGCGGCCGGATTCGAGCCGGGCGAGTTCGAGCAGCTCGCGGACGAGTTGGGTCAGTTCGTCCACTTCGCGGTTGATCTTATTGAGCCGGTCTTCCGCCATGCCGGGCACTTCGAGGCCGCCATCGAGCAGCGTCTCGACATAGAGTTTGATGCTCGCCAGCGGCGTCCGCAGTTCGTGCGAGACGTTGGCGACCAACTCCCGTCGCACGGTCTGGAGATGATGGACCTGTGTCACATCCCGCGCCAGGAGCAACACATCGTCGTGCGTGTCGTCCGCCGGAACAGCGATCACGCGCACGACGCGGCCGCTCGCGGAGACTTCGACCAAACGTTCCTGCGGCTCGCGCGCACTCTGGCAGCGTTGCACGAGGTCGGCGATCTCATGGTCGCCAGTCATCTCGATCACCGTCCGACCCCGCACGGTGGCGAGGCTCGTGGGAAAGAGGACGAGCGCCGCATCATTGACCGAGAGAATTTCCTGCCCGTGTCCGACGACGATCACCGCGTCATCGAGGGCGGCGAGGATCGTCCGCAATCGGCCATTCTCAGCGGCGACCTCAGCCGCACGCTGGCGTGTCTCGCCAACGACTGCCCGCATGCGCCGCACCGCCGATCCGGCATCGCCTTCAGGCAGGAATTGCCGCAAGGCGTCTTCGAGGGCGTGGAGTCGCGACCGCAGATGGACGGCAGACCAGCAGGCCGCCGCGCCGCCGGTCAGCGCGCAGATGGCGATTATCCACGCGATGGCGGCCATCGGAGCCTACCCTTCAAAGCGGTATCCATGACTGCGCACGGTGACGAGGCGCGTCGGCATCGCGGGATCGGCCTCGATTTTTTCGCGCAACTGGCGCATATGCACGTCAACCGTGCGTGGATCGCCGTAGTAATCAATGCCCCAGACACCATCGAGCAGTTGCTGGCGGGAAAGCGCGATGCCGCGATTGCGGACGAGATAGGTCAGGAGATCGAATTCGCGCGGCCGGAGCGAGACTTCCGCGCCGTTCAGCATGACGCGCCGCTCCTGCGGCGAAACGACCAGATTGCCGTGGGTCATCCCTTCGGTGCGCGGGATGACACCGTCCGCTTCGGACGCCGCCTCCGGCAGCCCGTCGCGCCGCCGGAGCACCGCGCGAATGCGCGCGTGCAGTTCGCGCAACCCGAACGGTTTCGTCACATAATCGTCCGCGCCGAGTTCGAGGCCAACGACTTTGTCCGTCTCATCATCCCGCGCGGTGAGCATAATGACGGGAATGTCGCTGTCGCGCCGGAGCGCCTGGCAGACCTTAAAGCCGTCCATACCCGGCAGCATAACATCGAGAATGACGAGGTCCGGCTTTTCCGCGCGGGCGAGACGCAGACCGGTCGGCCCGTCGCTCGCCGTAAGGACATGATACCCTTGCCGCTCCAGTGAGAACTGCAACGACTCACGAAACGGCCGCTCATCATCAACAACCAGAATGGACGCCGTCTTCTCCACGAGTTGCATCGAGTCAGACCCTCCCGCGAATGCAGCCAACCGGCACGCCTTCAACGGCAGTGTACCATCGGGACTGTTATCGCATTGTGAGAAGGTTGCGTGCAAAGTGCTATGTCTATTATCCTCTCGCAAGCGATGTAATCGTGGGAGGAGGGCATGATGACCGGATGGATTACCGACAGCGAAAGGACGCAGTTGCATGCTTCTTTCCGGCTCCCGCCGGATTCCGCGCGATGACGGAGGTCGCGCAGCCATCGGTCTGTATCGTTGGCTGTGCCTCGTGGGACACCCTGCTCCCCGTGGATCACTACCCGGCGGAGAGCGAATACTGTATCGCCACGAACGAAATCCAGATGCCCGGCGGCACATCCACAAACGTCGCGGTCGCCCTGGCCCGCCTCGGCATGCCGCCCCGTTTCGTCGGCGTCGTCGGCGATGACTGGCGCGGGGAGCGGCTGCGCGCGGGGCTGGAGGATGCCGGTGTGATCTGTGATACGCTCGGCGTGCATAGCGGCCAGGATTCGGATCGCTCGATCATCCCCATCAGCCCATCCGGGAGCCGCACAATCTTCTGGATCAAAGGGGCGATGCTCGGTCGCGGCGATCCGCTCGACATTCCGGCAATTTTTCGGCACCCGGTCGTCTATCTTGACATCGTTGACCTCGACTTGTGGGCGGATATTCTCGATGTTTTCGATCGCGACCGCGCCAGTCTGCCCGAAGTGCCGCTCCTCGTCGGCCAGGCGGTCTTTGTCGCCGGCGTCCTCACTCCCGATGCCGCGCTGCCATTCGTTGGGCGGCACGATCTCTTTATTGGCGGCGAGTGGGAGTGGCGATTGATGACGGGCGCTCCGTCGCGCGGCGAGGTGATCGCGTGTCTGCAACACACGGTGCGCGAAACGCGGCTCCAGATGGCCATCGTTACCTGTGGCGCGGACGGCTGCATCGTCATCACCAAAGCGGCATCGTTCAATGCCCAGGCTGCTGCCGTCCACGTCGTGGACACGACGGGCGCGGGCGACGCCTTCGCTGCCGGCTTCGTCTACGGGCAGGTGAAACGATGGCCGCCGGAGCGATGCGCGCAATTCGCCAACGCTATCGGCGGCCTCGCGACCCGCGCTTTGGGATCGCAGGTATCCTTACCCACAGTAGACGAAGCGTGGCAACTCGCGTTCGGTCCCGATGCGGACTTCCAGCCGGTCACGTCGGCTGGTGAGCCTTGATAACTGAATCGGGTAATTTCCGGTGGTGGCAGGCTTCCAGCCTGTTTGAAACGCAGGCTGGAAGCC
>JALYUS010000222.1 GCA_030853625.1 Chloroflexota bacterium | reverse complement strand
AGCGGATTGCGGGTACAGGGCACCGCTAGCTCCCCGTCTAGCACGACCGATCTGCATTCTACGACCGTTCATCGGCAGCGTCAAACGCGGGAGAGGTTCGATCGGGGCGTGTGCGTTCGTGCGCCGTTCTCGCCGCGCGTCATGTGGAGAGGACTGATCGGTGAACAAATCATCCAGAATTGAGCGTTTTCGGGATAATCGGCACAAGGGGCGGCGAATGTGTGGTAGACTGTACGGACAGGCCGGAGTTCGTCTGGCTCCGCAGGGTGAGATGCGGAAGGAGTGAGCAATGAGCGAGATTGAGACTATGTTGGCGGCGATGCCCTTCGATCATCCGCGCGAGGCATGTGGAGTGTTTGGCATTGTCGCGCCCGGTCTCGATGTCGCGCGCATTACGTACTTCGGCCTCTACGCACTCCAGCATCGCGGCCAGGAGAGCGCCGGTATTGCGGCGGCGAGCGGCGATGTAGGGGCGGAACTGCGCGTCCATACGCGGATGGGCCTCGTTGCCACGGCATTCGACGAGCAGATTCTCCAATCGCTGGTGGGTACGCTCGCCATCGGCCACACGCGCTATTCGACGACGGGATCAAGCGTCGCGTGCAATGCCGGGCCAGTGCTTGCCGACAGTGATCTCGGCCCCATCGCAGTCGCGCACAACGGCAACCTGACGAACGCGGCACTGCTCCGCGCTGAACTGGAGAGATCTGGCGAAACGTTCGAGACCTCAACGGACTCCGAAGTCCTGACCCGCGTCATTGCGCGGGCGCACGGCATGACGATTGGCGAGCGCATCCGCGCGGCGATGGAGCGTTTCGAGGGCGCGTACAGCCTCGCCATCCTGACACCGACTGCGGTCTATGCCGTGCGCGATCCGCTCGGACTCCGGCCGCTCTCGATTGGGCGGCTCGACGGGGGCTGGGTCGTCGCCTCGGAGACGTGCGCACTGGCGACGACGGGGGCGGCATTCGTGCGGGATGTCGCACCCGGTGAAGTCGTCCAGATTACCGCCGAGGCCGGGCCGGAAAGTTTGTCGCTCAAACCCGGTGCGCGCGATGCCCTCTGCGTTTTCGAGTTGATCTACTTCGCGCGGCCCGACAGCAAGATGGGCGGCGAGCGGATTCATCTCTTGCGGCAACGGATGGGCGAGGAGTTGGCGCGCGAGCATCCCGCCGATGCGGACATCGTCGTGCCGCTGCCGGACAGCGCGATCCCCGCCGGTATTGGCTATGCGCGGGAGAGCAACCTGCCGTATTCGGAAGCGCTGATTAAGAATCGCTATATCGGTCGCACCTTCATCCAACCGGATCAGCATCTGCGTGAGGTCGGTATCGCGCTCAAATTCAATCCGCTCCCCGAAGTCCTCGACGGACAGCGGGTCGTCCTCGTGGATGACACGATCGTGCGCGGCACGACGAGTCGCCCGATTGTTCAGTTGCTGCGCGATGCCGGCGCAAAAGAAGTGCATATGCGTGTCCATGCGCCGCCGATCCTCTGGCCCTGCTTCATGGGCGTGGATTTCGCCTCCCGCAGCGAGTTGATTGCGGCGCGTTTCGATGCGGATGTCGCCGAGATCGGGCGGCAAATCGGTGTAGACTCGCTGGCCTATCTGTCGCTGGATGGGTTGTTCCGAGCCATCGGCCAGCCGCGCGAAGGCTTCTGCACCGCATGCTTGACCGGCGAGTACCCCGTGCCGCTCTATGATGTGGCAAGTAAATTCGCGCTGGAACGCCCACTGATCGGCGCGGCGGGGCATGCCGCACGCTAGAAGTTGAAACGCCGATGGAACCGACATGGTTACGATTGCGCTCTGCCCCTGAACAGCAGCGCGTCTATCTTCTGCGAAGCCGCGTCATCAAGGCGATCCGCGCTTTCTTCGACGCGCAGGCGTTCGAGGAAGTCGAGACGCCGCTTCTTGTCGCCGCTCCGGGCATGGAACCATACCTCGATGTCTTCGAGACCCGTCTGGTCACGGCGCGCGGCGCATCTGCGCGCGCCTTCCTGACGACCTCGCCCGAATACGCGATGAAGAAACTGCTCGTTGCCGGATTGCCGCGCATCTATCAAATCTGCAAATCGTTCCGCAACGGCGAAGAGATCAGTCGCGGCCACAACCCGGAGTTCACGATCCTCGAATGGTATCGCGCGCATGCCGACTACCGGGCGATTATGGCGGATTGCGAAGACCTCCTCATCGCCATCTGGCGGGCCGTGCATTCTGACGCCGATCCCGATACGGAATCGGCACTCGCGGTCGGGGACGAACGGATCGCGCTCGGATCGCCCTGGGAACGCCTCTCGGTCCGGGATGCGTTCGCGCGATACGCCTCCCTCGACTTCGACACACTGAGCGATGCCGTAGCGATGCGCCGGGCGCTCGTCGCGCGCGGTTATCAGGTATCCGACGAGACGACGTGGGAGCAGGGGTATCATCAGCTCTTTCTCAACGAGATCGAACCGCATCTTGGGCGGCCGAAGCCAACGATCCTTTTTGATTACCCCGCCTCTCTGGCGGCGCTGGCACGCCGGAAACGAGACGATCCGCGCTATGCGGAGCGGTTCGAGTTTTATATCGCAGGCATCGAACTGGGAAACGCCTTCTCCGAGTTGACGGATGCCGACGAACAACACGCGCGCCTCGCAGCCGAGCAGACTGAGCGCGCCACGCTGGGCAAGACAATGTACGACATTGATGCCGATTTTATCCGCGCCCTCCGTGTTGGTATGCCGCCATCGGCGGGCATCGCGGTGGGTGTTGACCGGTTGGTGATGTTGTTCGCCGGTGTGGATGCCATCCAGGAGACGCTCTGGTTTCCGGCGCACGAAATCTTTGGCGCGTAATCCCCACCGATCAGCCATTGTGTATACTGGCGGCAACTGAGGATGTCTGTCGTCTCCTCCTGTCACGGCGGGCGGATGCAAAGGAGGAACTATGGCATTGATTTCGACATCGGAGTTCAAGCGCGGCACGACCATCTTGTTTCAAGGGCAACCGCATCAGATGGTGGAAGTGGATTTCGTCAACCCCGGCAAAGGCTCTGCATTCTTGCGCACGAAACTGAAGAGCCTGCGAACGGGGCGTGTCGTGGACTTTACGTTCAAATCGGGTGAGACTGTCGAAGACTACGCCATCCGCAACGAGGATATGCAGTACCTCTATCAGGAGGGTGAAGACTTCTTTTTCATGAATCAGAGCAGTTTCGAGCAGGTCTCCGTGCCGCGCGAGGTGCTCGGCATGATCGCCAATTTCCTCCGCGAGGGCGAGACCTACGAACTGCTGGTGCATGAATCGGAAGGCGTCGGTATTCGCCCGCCGAAGCGTGCGGTCGTCACCGTGACCGAAGCCGAAATTGCGGCGCGCGGCAACACGGTGCAAGGCGTTAATAAAGCGGTGACGGTGGATACTGGAGCAACCGTGAATGTTCCAGCCTTCGTCAAAGAGGGCGACCGGATCGCCGTCAACCCGGAGACTGGCGAATACATCGAGCGCGTCAACGACTAACCTCGCGAAGAATCGTTGTCGAAACCGGATCATCGCAAAGAGCGCAAAGGCGCAAAGGACGCAAAGAGAAAAGAGGGATTGTCTTCTCCTCTCTTCTTTCTTGTACTCCTTTGCGTGTTCTTTGCGTCTTTGCGGTTCAATCGTTTTCGTCCGGCGGTCTTCGTTGACAGGAAATCTCGTGCTCGGCTACACTTACATCGGTCGCGCGACCGTTGGCGGATGGTGCAATGGTAGCACAGAGGACTTTGAATCCTTTAATCTAGGTTCGAATCCTAGTCCGCCAGCCATGCCGGCACGCGCCAGGGAGCGCGCACCGCTCCTCCGTGATGGGAATGCGCCTCGTGCCCTTCACCGCCGCTCATCCCGCTGACGAATCCGCTCCATCGCTCGCCGTGGTGATCCTCGCGGCCGGTGCGGGAACGCGGATGCGATCCACGCTCCCCAAACCGCTCCATGAACTCGGCGGGCGGCCGCTCGTCGCCTACGCGCTTCGGGCAGCCGAGGCGTTGCACACGGTGACGACCGTCATCGTGGTCGGGCATCGCGCCGATGCCGTGATGAGTGCGCTCGGTGACGCCTACATTTTCGCCACCCAGGTACCGCAGCAGGGAACAGCCCATGCAGTCGAGGTCGCGTTGCCACATATCCCTGTTGATGTCTCTACCGTACTTGTGTTGTTTAGCGACACACCATTGCTGCGCGATGAAACGCTGCGGTCGCTCCTTGACATGCATCACACACGGCACGCAAAAGTGACGTTGCTCACGGCGTGTGTTGGCGATCCTGCCGCGTATGGCCGGATCATGCGCGATGACGCGGGCAGGGTCGTGGAGATTGTCGAGGTGCGCATGGCGACGCCGGAGCAGTTGAAGATGACGGAGATCAATAGCGGTGTCTGCTGTTTCGATGCAGCGTGGCTGCGCGCGATGCTGCCGCACGTCGAGGAAAACGTGAGTGGCGAGCGATACCTCACGGACCTCGTGGCGATAGCGCTGCGCGAGACGGAGGATGTCGGTGCGTGGCCCGTTGCCGCGATCACGACCACCGAAACAGAGGCGATGGGGATCAACGACCGCGTGCAACTGGCCGAAGCGGAGGCGGTGCTCCGGCAGCGCACGTTGCGCCGGTTGATGCTCGCCGGTGTGACGATCCGTGACCCCGCGACAACGTACATTGACGATACGGTCGTGATCGGTGGCGATACCGTCATCGAGCCGGGTTGTGTGCTGCGGGGCGAGACGATCATTGGCACGGGATGTGTCATTGGGCCGTACAGTATGGTTACGGCCAGCATGATTGGCGACCGTTGCCGCGTCGTCGCGTCCTCTTTGGAATACGCGACGATGGAGTCAGAGACGGACTGCGGGCCGTTCAGCCATCTCCGTACCGGTGCGGTGATCCGCGCGGGCGCACACATTGGCAACTTCGCCGAAATCAAGCAGTCCGTCATCGGGCCGCACACGGCGGTCGGGCACTTTTCCTATCTCGGTGATGCCACAATCGGCGAGAATGTCAATATCGCCGCCGGCACGATCACCGCGAATTACGACGGCACGCGGGAGAAAAAGCGCACGGAGGTTGGCGATAACGCCTTTATCGGCTGCGGCACGATCTTTCGCGCGCCGGTGCGGATCGGCCCTGATGCCGCGACGGGCGCGGGCGCCGTCGTGACGCACGATGTTGCGGACGGGATGCTCGTTGCCGGCGTACCGGCTCGGCTAATGCGCCCGGCGGACAAACGCCACGCGCGTGCGGACGAGGAGTAGCGATGGACGGGCGTCTTCAAGTCTTTTCCGCCGGTGCGAACCGGCCGCTCGCCGAGGCGATTGTCAACGATCTCGGCATCCCGCTCGGGCGCGCGCTGGTTGGCGCGTTTCGCAATGGCGAGACGCGCGTGCGGATCGAGGAGAATGTGCGCGGGTCGGACGTCTTTATCGTCCAGCCGATGTGCTCGCCGGTCAATCAGCATCTGATGGATTTACTCATCATGATTGACGCTGTTCGCCGCTCCTCCGCCGGGCGCATTACCGCAGTCATCCCGTACTACGCCTATGCGAAACAGGAGAAGAAGACGGTCGGGCGGGAGCCGATCTCGGCGAAATTGGTCGCGAACCTGCTCGTTACGGCGGGCGTGGACCGCGTGCTGACCGTTGACTTGCACGCGCCCGCAATCGAGGGTTTCTTCGATATTCCCGTGGATCATCTGCGCGCCGCGCCGATCCTCGCGAACTACATCAAGCGCGAGGGGTTTCAGGAACTGGTCGTCGTCAGCCCGGATGCGGGCGGTGTGGCGCGGGCGGATGATTTTCGCAGCCGGATCGGCGGTGGTCTGGCGATCTTCTCGAAGATGCGGCATGCGCCGGATACCGCCGCGATGCTCGATATGGTCGGCGAGGTCTCCGGCAAGACGGCGATCATCATTGATGACATGATTTCGACGGGTGGGACATTGATCGAGGCGGCACAGCAGTTGCGGGAGCGTGGTGCGTCGGCGGTCTTCGCGGCGGCGGTGCATGGGGTCTTCGCCGATGGCGCGCTCGTCCAGATCGCCGAATCGCACATCGAGCGGCTGTGGGTGACGGACACGCTGTTAATAGATCATGCACGCGCAACCGAAGCGCGGATCGCCGTGCTCAGTGTCGCGCCGCTCCTGGCGCAAGCGATTCAGCGCATTCACAAAGACCTCTCGGTCAGCAGCCTCTTCGACTAATGGCAGGTACACCGTATGAGTAGTGGGGACTGGGTCCGTCTGGCGGTGGCGCTCGTTGGCATCGGTGTCATCGCCTTCTCGACCGCCGTGCTCATCGGGTTCGCCGCGTCATCACACACGCGGATTGCCGAACTGGCGACGCACGGCAGCGGTCACGCGCGCACCGTCGAGAACCTTCTCGACCGCTATCAGCACTTGCAAGCGACGATGATTTTTCTCGACACAGCGGCGGTCGCCCTCGCGAGTGCGCTCGTGACAAGCGTCGCGATCGGCCACTTGCCGTCATGGGGTGTTATCCTTACGGTCTTTCTCGCGGTCGTGACGATTATTGTCTTCGGTCGTGCGGTGCCGCGCGCGCTCGCACTCCGGTTGCCGGACGAGGCGGCGCTCGCGTGTGCGCGGATCGCGCGGGTCGCCGTCATCCTCCTGGCGCCGATCACGAGCAGTATCAACGGCATCGCTACGCTCATTATCGGTCTGCTCCGCGTCCCCGCGCCGTCGCAGAGTATGGCGCTGGCGACGGAGGAAGAACTGATTCAACTCGTGCGCGAAGAGGCAGGGGATAACCGGATCGAGGAAGAGGAAGTGGACCTCGTTAACAGCATCTTCCGGTTCACCGATACGACCGTGCGCGATGTGATGGCCCCACGCGTCGATATGGTCGGTGTGCCGCGTCAGGCAACCGTGCGTGATGCGGTGGATGTGGCGCTGGAGGCGGGCCATTCCCGTTTGCCGGTCTTCGACGGCAGTGTGGACCGCATCGTCGGTGTCGTCTATGCCAAGGACTTGCTGCGCTTCGTCGGACGGATGAACGCCACTGCCTCGATCGTCGCGGTGATGCGCCCGCCGCTCTTCGTCCCGGAAGGAAAGGGTGTGCCGGAACTGCTACGCGAGTTGCAAGCGCGCCGGGTCCACATGGCAATCGTCGTTGACGAGTACGGCGGCACGGCTGGTTTGGTGACGATTGAGGACATCCTCGAGGAAATTGTCGGCGAGATTCAGGACGAGTACGACACGGAGCCGCCGCTCGTCGAAACATTGCCGGACGGGGCATATATCGTCAATGCGCGCATGGAGGTCGGCGACTTCGAGCAACTGATGGATGTTCACTGGGCCGATGATGAACAGGAGCGCGAGCCGCTGGCTGGGCTGATCTTCGACCGCATCGGGCGTATCCCGGATGTTGGGGATGAACTCTGGATCGAGGGAGTCAAGTTCACGGTGCTTGAAATTGAGAACCAACGGCTCGCCAGGGTCAAGGTCGAACGCGAGCCGGACGGCATACCCGGTGCGCCCGCGCTCGACGCAATGACGACCGACCTCCCCACGCAGCCATAGGCCGCCATGATGCGCGCGATGGTCGGCTCATGGATTGTCTGCCGCTATGAGGCGGTCGGTTCAACGCAGCATGTGGCCGCTGATTTGGTCGCCGCCGGGGCTGCTCACCGTACCGCCATCGTCGCCGATCGTCAGACTGCGGGGTATGGGCGCAAAGGGGATGTATGGCACGACGAGCCTGGCCGATCGTTGCTCATGACGGTGATTCTGAAGCCGACAGAGGCGAGCCAGATACCATGCCTGGCGATGATCGCCGCGCTGTCCGTGATTGACGCAATTGGCGATGTCGGCCATCTGCACGCCGTCATTAAGTGGCCGAACGATGTTCTGCTCAATGGTCGCAAAGTCGCGGGCATCCTCGGTGACGCGACGTGGCGCGGGTCTCACCTCGAAGCGGTGCGGCTCGGTATCGGACTCAATATCAGTGGGGACCGCGCATCTTTTGCCCGCCGGTCGCTCCCCGATGCGACGAGTATTGCTGCCGAGACGGGTCGTGGCGTGGATCGTGATGCCGTTCTCGCGGCAGTGCTCGATCACTTCGCGGCCTGCGAGGATCGGCTGAATCTCGGTGGGGTCGCGGAAACTGTGGAGGCCTGGCGGCACGCGCTCGTGACGCTTGGTCAAACGGTTGCGGTGACGCTCCGCGATGACCGGATAATTCGCGGGGTCGCGGACGATGTGACGAACGAGGGCGATTTAGCCGTAGTGACGGATGCTGGGATGCGCGTGCAACTCGCAGCGTCCGAAACGCGCTCGCTTCGGCATCTCGGCTCCGACACTGATTTGTCCGGACAAGCAGATCGCCAATAACGTGAGAGAATGGGTGGTGGCGGGCTTTCAGCCTGCCGCTGAACGAAAGGAGTTCTGATATGCAGCAGACACCGGGAAGCGTCCTGCTCAGTGCCTGCCGGACGCCGTTCGGAAAACTCGGCGGCGCGCTCGCCAGTTTCTCTGCGGTAGACCTCGGCGCGCTCGTCATCCGCGAGGCAATCAAACGGGCGAGCATTTCCGGCGCGGACGTGCAGCACGTCATCATGGGCATGGTCGTGCAGGCGGGTGCCGGGCAAATCCCGTCCCGTCAGGCGACGTTCAAGGCGGGCCTCAGCCGCGAAGTGACGAGCGATACGATCAACCGCGTCTGCGCGAGCGGCATGCGCGCGATCACGGTCGCGGACGCCTTGATCCGCGCGGGCGACTACGATGTCATCGTGGCGGGCGGCATGGAGAGCATGTCCAACGCCCCGTATGTGCTGACGAACGCGCGGTTCGGCTACCGGATGGGCAACGGTGTTCTGCTCGACGCGATGCAGTACGACGGGCTGCGCTGCGGCGTCGGTGATGTGGTGATGGGGCAGTACGGCGACGAGGTTGCCGCCGAGGAGAATGTCTCGCGCAAGGAGCAGGACGCGTTCGCGCTTCGATCGCACCGGCGAGCGGTCGCCGCGACTGATAAGGGACTGTTCGAGGAAGAGATCGTACCCGTCGAAATTACCGATCGCAAGGGCATGATTGTCCGCGTTTCGCGCGACGAAGCGCCCCGGCCCGATACGTCGGCAGCGGCGCTCGCGAAACTGCGCCCGGCCTTTCACCCCTCCGGCACCGTCACCGCCGGGAACGCGCCGGGCGTCAATGATGGCGCGGCGGCGGTCGTCGTCGCATCGGCGGCGTGGGCAGCAGCGCAGGGCCTCACGCCGCTCGCCCGCATCGTGACGAGTGCAACCGCCGCATGGGATGTGCCGTACCTCGCCTATAGCCCGGCGATGGCGGCAGCGAAGGCGTTGGAACGCGCCGATCTCTCCATAGACGATATTGACGCCGTGGAGATTAACGAGGCCTTCGCGAGCGTGCCAATCATCAGCGGACGCCGGTTGGGGGTGGATTCCGAGCGGCTCAATATCAATGGCGGCGCAATTGCGCTGGGGCATCCCATCGGCGCATCGGGCGCGCGGCTCGTCGGCACGCTCGCCTTGCAGTTGCGGCGGTCGGGTGGTGGCCTGGGGTTGGCGGCGATCTGTTCCGGTGGCGCGCAGGGCGATGCGATCATCCTCGAGGTGCGGCAATGAGCGAGCGGGCGATGCACGGGGCGATCTATCCCTACCACGATGTCTGGCCAACGATCGCGGAGAGCGCGTATATCGCGCCGGGGGCAATCATCATCGGCGATGTGACGATTGGCGAGGAATGCGTCATCCTCTCCGGCGCTGTCCTACGCGGCGACAACACCACAATCGTCGTCGAGCGGGGCGCGAATGTACAGGAGAATGCGATGGTGCATGTTGATCCAGACGCACCGGCGCGGATCGGCGCGTATTGCGTGATTGGTCACAACGCGATTATCCACGGCAGCACGATCGGGCCGTCGTCGCTTGTTGGTATGCATGCAACGGTGCTCAATCACAGCGAGATCGGCGCGGGGAGCATCATCGGCGCTGCCGCGCTCATCGCCGAAGGTACGGTCGTGCCGCCGCAGACAATGATGCTCGGCGTACCGGCCAAACCCCGGCGCGCGGTGAGCGATGAGGAAGTCGCTGGCATCCGCCGGAGCGCGGAAGGCTACGTCCGGCTTTCCCGTGAGTATCTCGCCAGCGGCATGGGCCGCGTGCGTGATGTGCTGCACGCCGCGCAGCGAAACGTGTAGCCGACGTATCTCGATCTTTTCCGGTAGTGGCCGGGGACGCAGGCTGAAAGCCTACGCTACCGGTGGCATAGGCTT
>JALYUS010000614.1 GCA_030853625.1 Chloroflexota bacterium | reverse complement strand
ATTAAACGCGGGGAAGAGCGCCTTCATCAATGCGCTGCTCGGCCAGCCCGTGATGGAGGAGGGTGTCACTCCGACGACGACGCGCATCAATATCCTGCGCGCGGGAGCGGACGTAACACAGGGGATCAACAGCGACGGCTTCGTCGTCGTCACACACCCCGCGCCCTTCCTCGGGCAGGTGACGGTCGTGGACACGCCGGGCACGAACGCCGTGATCCGGGAGCATGAGGCGGTCACGCAGCAGTTTATCCCACGCGCGGATTTGATCCTCTTTGTGACGAGCGCGGACCGCCCGTTCTCCGAGAGCGAGCGGCGGTTTATGACGGAGATCCGCGCCTGGGGCAAGAAGGTCGTAATCGTCGTCAACAAGGTGGATCTACTCTCCAACGCGGACCTTGAAACCGTGCTCGCCTTTGTGCGGGAGCAGGTGCGCGCCTTGATTGGCTTCTCACCGGAAGTGTTTCCGGTCGCGGCCCGGTTGGCGCTCGCGGCGAAGCAATCCCCGCCGGGAGAAGTGCGCGACAGCCTCTGGGCGCGCTCCCGGTTCGCCCCGCTCGAACAGTATGTCATTGAAACGCTCGATGTCTCGCACCGCTTGCGGTTAAAACTACTCTCCCCGCTCGGCGTCGCGGCGCGCGTGATGGGACGCTATCAGGCGGCGGCGACGGAGCGATTGACGCTCCTCACCGGGGATCGGGAGACGTTGGCGCGCATTGACCAACAACTGGATGTCTATCGCGGCGATATGGAAGGCGATTTCGCGCACCATCTGACAATGGTAGACAACGTGGTGCTGCAACTCGTCTCACGCGGCGACCGGTTTTTCGCGGACACGCTCCGCCTCGGTCGCATCCCGGACCTCCTTAACAGTGAGCGGACGCGCGGCGCGTGGGAACGTGATGTCGTTCGCGATACGCCGCACCAAATTGATGGCGTTGTGCAGGGGTTGATTGACTGGATGGTCGCGCATGACCTGCGCACATGGCAGGCGGTCACGGAACTCGTCCGGCGGCGTCAGGCGATCCAGACGAATACGGAGATGATCGGCGAGGTATCAGAGCAGTTCGCCTATGACCGGCAGGCGCTGCTGAACTCCGTCGGCGCGCGGGCGCAGGAGGTCGTGCAGCAGTACAACGCCGCAGGCGAGGCGGAGCGCCTCTCGCGCGAGGTGCAATCCGCCGTCTTCCAGGCGGGCTTGGTGCAGGTTGGCGCCGTTGGGCTTGGCGCGGCGGTCGTGGCGGCGGCGACGACCGCGCTGGCAGACTTTACGGGCCTCCTCGCCGCGACGATGATCGCTGTGCTCGGCCTCGTCATTCTCCCGGCGAAGCGGCGGCGGGCGCAGGAGCAGTTCCGCGCGCGAGCCGAAGAACTGCGGACGCGACTGATGACGACACTGCGCGAGCAATTCACTCAGGAACTCGACCGCTCGCTGGCGCGCATTCGGGAAACGGTCGCGCCGTATACGCGATTCATTCGCGCCGAGGCGGAACGGATGGAGGCAGTCGGCAGTGAACTCGCCGCGATCCAGCGCGAGAGCGATCGCATCCGTTATGCAATAGACGCACTCGTGCCGGAGTTGGACGCGATCGCCGCGACATATGCTCCGCTCTCAACACCACACGCCGCGCCACGATCCACTGGCGCGAGTATGCCGCCCGGCGTACCTGCCCCTGCCGCTCCCGCCCATGCATCTCCCTGACCGTATCCTCGTGTAGAATAGCGGCATGGAGACGTTTGCGGATCGGCGGCGGGCATTTGCGGAACGGCAGCGGCGATTCATCGGCGTCGTCGGGCCGTGCCTGATCGCGGCATTGACGATCCTCGCGCTCGGGGCGGGATCGCGGCTGCGCGGGCTGCCATTCCCATTACCGCCCGCGCTCCTACTGGGTGCATTCGCCGTCGGCTTGATGATCGTGGACCCCAACCGGCCCGCCGCGAAACTCTGGCTCTTCAGCCTCCTCTGCTTCCTCGTCTTTATCATTCTCGTCGTTCTATAGGCGAGTAGTGGAAGCCAGTTTCAATCCGCACGTGAAAATCCACTCGTCCGGCCAATCTTCCGGAGTATCTGTGCTATGCTTGCCTCCGCCGTATCGTAGGGGAACGTATGGAGGAGGGC
>JALYUS010000610.1 GCA_030853625.1 Chloroflexota bacterium | reverse complement strand
GTCAGCGTTGCGACGAAAGGATCGTGATCCAATCGTGCCAGCGGGTTGAAGAGGCGCTCGAAGCCAATCGTCGTGCTGGGTCGGCCGCACATCCCCTTGCCGCATGGCCCCTCGAAGTGACCGGGAAAGACCGCGACCCAGTCCGGCAGGCGCAGGAGGCGATTGAGGCTGCCATACTGGGCGACGGCATCGCCGCCCCCGAAGTCCGGTCGCCCGACATCGCCGACGAGCAGGGAATCGCCGGTCAGCACCATCGAAGGCTCCGGGCTGCGCGGCGGATTGGAGACCAGCAACGAGATCAACTCGGGGCGATGGCCGGGGGTGTGCAGCACCCGCAGGCGCAGTTGGCCGAGCGCGAGTTCCTCGCCATCGTTGAGGGGGAAAAAGGGATAGGTCACGTTCGCGGAGACATGCAGACAGAGGGTCGCTCCCTGCGCGGCAGCCAGTTTCCGCGCGCCCGACACATGATCGGCGTGGATGTGTGTATCAATCACATAGCGCAAGCGAAAACCACGCTCCGCGAGCAGCGCCTCGTATTGCTCCGTCTCGATCGCGGGATCAACGATGGCCGCCTCCATAGACTGTCGGGAGGCGATCAGGTAGGATGCGCACCCGCAGCGCTCATTGAGAATCTGCTTGAAATACACGCGGCTCCCTCCTTCGTCATGCGATCCAATCGCGATCAATGCGTTGGGCGAGTATACTCCCGCTCTCCGCGCCGTCATAGCGCGGCTGTGGCGAATCGCGTGACGGAACACACGCACGCGCCCTGTCGTCTCTTTCCTAGAGATTGATCCACCACCGCAGGGGGGAGAGATGTTTTCCAGGAAGATTCACCAGCAATTACTCGGCAGCCTTCTGGCGCTCGTCGCCATTATCCTGAGCGCATGTACATCCTCGGTCACATCCACGGCGCAATCCGCGTCGGTGGCGACGGCAACGGTCGCTGTGGCGATCACTCCGGTCGGCGTCGGGAGCGCGGGGGCGGGCACGACGACACCGGTGGCATCCGCCTATGCGACCGGATTATTCGCGACCCCAACGCCGACCCCGCCGCTCCGGGCCGTACCGACGAACGCTCCTGACCCCAATACCTTCCAGGGAACCGACTGCGGACGCATCGAAATGGTCGGCAAGGGTCTGGTGGATGATCCCCGGAATGCCCCTGCGCTCGATTGCTTCTGGCAGGCCTATCAGCAGTGCCCAACCATGGGAAAGGCCCAACTATTCGTCTATCAACGCTTCTTCGAGACGAGTAACAACCGCTTTTTCCGGCTCGACGGGACGGCAGGAAGTTGCGTCATCACGGAGGAATTACAAGCATTCGGGCTGATGGCCAATACGCCGACAACGAGCGCATTTATCTGCACCGGCCTGACGCGGGATAGCGGCGGACTGTATTTTCTCGGCTGTGGGAGCGATGGCGATTTCACCATCCCAGCGACCCCCATTGGGGCAGCGACGGTCGCACCATCCGCCGTCGGTGTGCCGACGGTTCGCACCGTGACGCTGGCCGATGACGGCGGGACGATCACGCTGCCCACCGGCACATCGTTCCTGCTCGCGCTCGGCGGTGATTTCGATTGGCAGGTCCAGATCGCCGATACGGCGATTGTCAGTCCGTATCCGCATGCGGTCATCCCACCGGACGCCCAGGGTATCTTTACCGCCACGCAGCAAGGCCAAACGACCCTGACCGCCACCGGCAACCCGAAATGCGCGAGCGCCACGCCGCGATGTCTCGCACCGTCCCAAAGTTTTCATGTCCAGATCGTCGCCGCCTGAGCGCCATACGCACGCAGCGTGTGGAAGGACGCGGACGGTTGACGCCGCCCGGCAGTGCGGATAGCCTTTGACGCACGACCGCCGACGCAGGCGCGCGGGTACGGGGTTTGGGAGACGAGGAGGAACGTCGGATGCTTGATTTCTTCGCGGTCGGCGGGCTGTTGACGCCGGAGCAGCGCGCGATTCAGCAGACGACCCGCACATTCGTGGACCGCGAGGTGCTGCCCGGCATC
>JALYUS010000585.1 GCA_030853625.1 Chloroflexota bacterium | reverse complement strand
GAAAGTTGACACCATACCGATCTGCTGCTAGGCTACGCGACGGCAGTGACGGGGAGCAGTACGCGCACCCAACGCCGAAGCGAACCAGGAGATGGTGTGAGCCTGGTGGTGGAACGCGCGGAACCTCGCCCCTGAGCCGTGACGGTGAATCTCCTCGATGAGCCGCCGCCGGGTACGCCCGTTATCGCGTTCATCGAGTGGCCCTGCGTCATGCGGGGCAACGAGGGTGGTACCGCGAGCAGCCTTTTTTGCCCGTCCCTTTTTCGGGGGCGGGTTTTTGTGTGGCATCCGGCCGGTGGCGCGGGAAGGAGGAGTACAATGGTGATGTCGGTATCGCGATGCAGCGTGCTTCTTCGCCGCGACCTTACAAGGCCCGGGTACGGGCCTACTTTGGGAGATCGCAGGCTGATCGAAGGCTGAAGCCTACGCCACCGATGTGAAGAAGGGATGCCACGCATGAGTATGAATGGAAACGAGACCCAATCGTCTCTCGTAGCCAGCCCGGTCATTGAGGCCGGGAAGCGCGTCTATATCTTCGACACGACGCTCCGCGATGGCGAGCAATCGCCGGGCGCAAGCATGACCGTCCATGAGAAACTGGAAGTCGCCGATGCACTCGTCCGCCTCGGTGTGGACATCATCGAGGCGGGCTTTCCGATCGCCTCTCCCGGCGACCTCGACGCGGTGCGCCAGATCGCCGAGCGCGCGAAGGGCGTGACGGTCTGTGGGCTGGCGCGGGCAGTCAAGGTGGATGTCGAAGCCTCCATCGAGGCACTGCGCTCCGCTGAGGAGCCGCGCATCCACACCTTTATCAGCGCCAGCCCAATCCACCTCCAATACCAGTACCGCAAGGATCAGGATCAAATCATGGCGATGGCGGAGGCGGCGATTAAGCAGGCGGCGAAGTTCACTGCCAATGTCGAGTTCTCCGCGATGGATGCGACGCGCTCCCCGAAAGAGTACCTTGTCCGCATGTTCACGATGGCGATCCGCGCGGGCGCGACGACGATCAATGTGCCGGATACCGTCGGTTACACGACGCCGGACGAGATGGCCGCACTCTTCCGCTACCTGATCGAGAACACGCCGGGCGGCGACCGGGTCGTCTGGTCCGCCCACTGCCACAACGACCTCGGCATGGCGACGGCGAATGCCCTGGCGGCTATTCAGGCGGGCGTGCGGCAGGTCGAATGCACGATCAACGGCATCGGCGAGCGGGCGGGCAACACCGCGCTCGAAGAAGTCGTCATGGCGCTCCGAACGCGGCGAGATGCCTTCGACGGTCTCGACACCGCGATCCGCACCGAACATCTCGTCAGCACGAGCCGGATCGTCAGCGGCGCATCATCGGTCGTCGTGCAGCCGAACAAGGCAATTGTCGGCGCGAACTCCTTCGCGCACGGCTCCGGCATCCACCAGGACGGCATCCTGAAAAACCAGCGGACCTATGAGATCATGACGCCGCAATCCGTCGGCTGGGAGCGTTCCGCCATCGTCCTGACCAAGCATAGCGGTCGGCACGGCTTCACGGGCCGCCTCGAACAACTCGGTTACACCCTGACACCGGAGCAGGCGGAGAGCACGTACCAGCGCTTCATCGCCCTTTGCGACGAGAAAAAGCACGTCAGTGAGGACGACATCATCGCCCTGATCGAGAACGAGCGGACGCTCCCGCCAGACGGCTACACACTGCATGACTGGCACATTGACACCGGTACGGCCCGCGCATCGGCAAGCGTTACGCTCTCCATAGACGGCGTCGAGCATCGCGCGGAAATTACGGCGAAAGGCCCCGTCGAGGCGCTCTTTGGCGCGATAGACGCAGCGACGGGTACGCACTACAAACTGGCATCGTATATCGTAGACGCGGTGACGAGCGGCATTGACGCGCAGGCGACCGTCCGTGTTCGCATCATTGGGGAGGATGGCAAAGTTTACGGTGGTCAGGGCCTGAACACGAATATTCTTGCCGGGAGCGCCGAGGCGTACATCGCCGCCATCGCCCGCGCCGCCCGCACCACCCGCACCGCCCACCAGGCGGCCTTGGCCTAAGAGATTGTTAGCCACAGAGGCACAGAGAACACAGAGACGGGAAGGAGAAAAGGAAAGGGAGCCAAATGTCGCATTCTCTCTGTGTTCTCTGTGCCTCTGTGGCTATTTTTCCCGAATCACTCAGGAGGTTGTATGAGCGTGATGAAACCGATGACGATGACGGAGAAGATCATTTCGCGCCATGCCGGGATGCCGAGCGTGGCGGCGGGCGACCTCGTGGATGTGAGCGTGGACCTTGTGATGGCGAACGATGTGACAGCGCCGATCGCGATCCGCGAGTTCAAGAGGACGGGACTCGCACATACGTTCGATCCCAAAAAGGTCGTGATGGTGCCGTCGCATTTCGCC
>JALYUS010000566.1 GCA_030853625.1 Chloroflexota bacterium | reverse complement strand
TCAGCATGTTGCCCCAACTCGCGGTCGGCGGCTGCACGCCGAGGCCGAGAAACGAGAGTCCCGCTTCGAGGAGGATCGCCTGGGCGATGCCGAATGTCGCCGCGACGATGATTGGCGCGAGGGCGTTAGGCAGGAGATGCTTGAGGATGATTCGGCTGTTCGGCGCGCCGACCGTCCGGCTGGCGAGGATGAAATCGCGCTCGCGCAAGGTAAGAAAAAGCCCGCGGAGGATGCGCGCCATTGGCGGCCAGCCGAGTAAACCGATAACGAGCATGACGTTGTAGATGCTCGGGCCAAGGATCGAGACGACGGTGATGATGATAATGAGCGACGGGAAGGCGAGGATGATGTCCGCGAAGCGCATAATGACCGAATCTACCCAGCCGCCGTAGTAACCCGCGAGCGCGCCGAGGAGCAGGCCAATGAACGTGTAGATACTGACCGCGACGAGACCGACGGAGAGCGAGACGCGCCCCGCATAGATCAGCCGGGCAAAGACATCGCGGCCCGACGAATCACCACCGAGCCAATGGGCGGATGATGGCGGCTTGCGGATGAGGCTGAGTGTGGTGTGGTATGGATCGTTCCGCCCGACAACGGGCGCGCCAATCGCGCTGATTGTCAGGATAATCAGGATGATCATGCCGACCATCGCGATGCGATGCCGCCGGAACCGCTGCCAGACGCCGGTGCGACGGCGTGGCGGCGCTCCGGCAGCCGCGAGCGCGGTCGGGGACGCGGCGGTGATGCTCCCCGGTGTGGCTTGTGATGCACTACTCATCGGCGGTCTCCGATTCAGTCGGCAGTCGGCGGTCGGCGGTCGGCAGCATCATGCCGTGTCGCATCAAACAATCTCGTTTCCCCGCTCGTTGCGTCTTTTCCATTTCCCTTTGCCTACTCCTGACTGCCGATTTATGCATACTTGATGCGCGGATCAATGACGGCATAGAGCAGATCGGCGATCAAGTTGCTGGTGAGGATCATCACGGCGGTAATCAGGTTGATTGCCATAATGACCGGATAATCCCGCCCTTTAACCGCCGTGATCGCCAGCGTTCCCATCCCTGGCCACTGAAAAATCTGCTCGATGATGACCGTCCCGCCGAGTAGGAGCGGCAGGCTGAGAGCAACGACCGTCACAAGGGGGATCAAGGCATTGCGTAGTGCATGACGATAGATGACGACGCGCTCCGGCAGGCCCTTGGCACGCGCGACATTGACGTAATCCTGTCGGATCACTTCGAGCATGCTGGATCGTACATAGCGGATCAGCGGCGCGGCTTGCGCGAGGCCGAGCACCGTCGCCGGCATAATCATATGCCGGAGCGAATCGCCGAATGAACCGGGCTTGCCGACCGTCGCCAGCCCGGAGGTCGGTAGCCAGCCAAGTTTGAGCGAGAAGAGGTAAATACCTGCCAACCCGAGGAAAAACGACGGGACGGAGATCGCCGCGAACCCCGCGACGGTGACGATGTAATCCAGCGCCGAGTATTGTCTGAGCGCGGAGACGACGCCTATCGGCACGGAGATGAGGAGCGCGATCAGGAGGGCCATCCCCATCAATCGCAGCGTCGGCCAGAGCCGCTCGCGAATCTTCTGTGCGATCGGCTGGCGATCCTGCGCGGAGTAGCCGAGGTTGCCACGGGCGATCTCTTTCACCCAGAGGACATAGCGCACCGGCAGCGGCTTATTCAGCCCCAACTGCTCGCGCTGCTGCGCGACCCAGTCCGGCCCAAGCGAGGCGGCCGCCTCCGGACTGATCAGCGCCGTCACCGGGTCGCCCGGCGCGAGGTTGACGATGATGTACGTCGCCAGCGTGATGCCAATCAGCACCGGAATGCTGATGACCAACCGCCTCAACAGATATTGCCCCACGCGCTCACTCCGTTCGCGAGTAGGCAGGAGAGAGCAGTCAGTAGCCAGTTGGAATCGAAAGCGCTTCGCGTCTCTTTTCCTGTCTACTGTCTACTTTCTACCGACCCCTGTCTACTTCGCTATTGACCATTCTTCCGCATTCCAGACTTGATGGGTCGCGTAACTCGGCGGCTTGAATCCCTGTAGTCGTGTATTGTAGGCGAAGATCGAGTTGGGTGACCAGAGGAGGAGCCAGGGTGCGTCGTCGTTGAGCATCTGCGCGACCTGGGTGTAAATCTGCTTGCGTTGGGCCTGATCTCCCGTCGTTCTGCCCTGGCTAAAGAGGGCATCCACCTTTGGGTTGCTGTAATGCGCGTAGTTGCCGCCCGTCGGCGTGAAGTTGGCGCTCTCAAAGTATTTGGCGGAGACGTTCGGGTCCTGCGCGTAGACGCCGCCCGCGACGACCGCCATCTCGAAGTCGCTATCCGTAACGGTCCGCCGCGTGTATTCCACCGCATCAACAGGGAGTAAGTCAATGCTGATCCCGGCGTCCTTGAGTTGTTGCTGGACGATCGCCATGTACGCGTCCGTCTGCCGGTCGCCGCTGGTATAGACGACGCCAAACTTCCGGCTCGCGTCCCAGTTCGCATCCTTGAGGAGTTGTTTCGCCTTGTCTGGATTGTAGGCGTAGTCATTGAGACCGGGAATCGCGCCCATCCAGTCCGGGCCGATAATCGTCGTGTTGACAACCCGCGCCTCGCCCCCAAGCAGTTGTTTGACGATGTTCGCGCGGTCAAGCGCGTACGTCATCGCCTGCCGCACGCGCTTGTCCTGGAAATAGGGCTTCTGGAGATTCGGTACCAGTTTCGTGATGCTCGGGCTGGGAACGCTGACGACGGTGAGCGTCGGGTTCTTCTTCAGCCGGTCAATTTCCTGAACCGGCACCGGCCCCATCAGGTCCAACTCGCCTGTCTCCAACTGCGCGATCGCGACATCGGACGACAGGACCTTCAAAAAGAGCGTGTCCAGTTTCGGCTTCGGGCCGCCGGTGTAGCCATCGTTGCGATGGAGTTCGACGAACTGGTCCGTCGCGTATTTGCCGAATGTGAAGATGCCGGCGGTCACGGTCGGGTTCAGCGAAAAGGGATGCTTCTGCAATTGGTCCGGCGGCACATCCTTGAGGATATGCTGCGGGATGATGCCCATCCCGGCGAAGTCCCCAATCGTCGAAAGCCACGTCGCATCGGGCGTCTTGAGCGTCATCTTCACGGTTTGATCGTCCGGCGTTTCGAGGCCGGTGATCGTGGCCGCCTTTTGATCGCCGTATTCCGCCGCACCGGCAATTTGCAGCAGGCGACCACGCCAGTAACTCCCCGTCCGCTTGTCCACCGCTCGCTCGATTGTGAACACAACATCCTGCGCGGTGAGCGGCTGACCATCCGTCCAGGCGAGTTTCTTCAGGTGAAAGGTATACGTCCTGACATCCGGGGAGACATCAATCGTCTGCGCGATGTCGGGTACCGACTCGAGTTTGTCGTTCACCTTCACGAGTGCGCCGAAGAGCAGTTGTTCGATCCCCTGATCCGCGCCGTTTGAGGTAAAGAGCGGCTGGAAGGTGACGGGTTTCGGATAGAACACGCTCATCTGGCCACCGGTCGCCCCGCTCGCCACCGGAGACGCGCCCGTCGCGGCGCTTGCTGCCGGAGCGGCCGCATTCGTCGGAGATGTCACATTCGCCGCTGTCGGCGCCCGTGTCGGTGCGGTCAGCGCGGTCGGCGCGGCGCTCGTATTCGCCGTGGCCGTGGGTGCGGTCGCCGTGCCACCACACGCCGCGAGCAGGGCGCTCGCGGCAACCGCACTCGTTGCCGCGAGAAACCGCCGCCGCGTCCACATCGCTATCCGCTCATCGTCCGCCATAGCGCTTACTCCGTTCGCAGTAGACAGTGGACAGTGGTTAGGTGGAAGCGGGCGCGCTTCGCGCATTTTCTTTCTGCCTACTGTCTACTGACCACTGTCTACTCGTCGTTACTTCGTCACGCTCCACTCCTCAGCATTCCACATGAAGGTGTTCGCGTAGGACGACGGCTTGAACCCCTGGAGGCGCTTGTTATACGCATGGATCGAGTTTGGCGACCAGAGGAAGACCCACGGGCATTCATCGTTCAGCATCTTCGCCAGGTTAGTGTAGATCTGCTTGCGCTGGGCCTTGTCTGGCGTGGCACGACCTTGCTTGAAGAGGTCATCAACCTGCGGGTTCGTGTAATGTCCGTAGTTGCCGCCCGCCGGCACGAAGGAGACCGTTTCGAAGTACTTGGCGGAGACATTCGGGTCCGCACGGAAGACACCACCATCCACTTCCGCGATGTCGAAATCGCCCGTCGTCGTTGGCGTCGCGCCCGTGACGACGCGCTTGGTGTATTCGGTCGCATCCAGTTGGGTGAGGTCTACGTTGATGCCGACATCCTTGAATTGCTGCTGGGCGATCGGCAGCCAGGCATC
>JALYUS010000556.1 GCA_030853625.1 Chloroflexota bacterium | reverse complement strand
GGCATCGGCGAACTCGGCGCGGCGAACCTGCGGCGCTTTGTCGAAAGTGGCGGCACGCTGATCGCGATGGATGCCGCGTGCGAAGTAGCGATCAAGCAGTGCTATCTGCCGGTGACGAATGTGCTGGAAGGCGTGACGGCGCAAGAGTTCTATTCGCCCGGCTCAATGGTGCGCATCCTGCTCGATCCGCATCACCCGATTGGCTACGGCTTCGAGCGGGAGAGCGTCGCGCTCTTCGTCAACAGTCCCGCCTTCGCGGTGCATGGCGACGCGGCGGCGGTGGCGCACTACCCGATGAGTAACCCGCTCCTCTCCGGCTGGATGCTCGGCCCGGAGAAGATTCAGGGGCGCGCGGCGGTCGTGGAAGTGCTGGTGGCGCAGGGGCGCGTCATCCTGCTCGGCTTCCGCGCCCAGTTCCGCGCGCAGGCACGCGGCACGTATCGCCTCCTGTTCAACAGCATCTATGCGAGCACGCTGCGGTAGGGGAACAGGGAACCTAACCCCCGTCCCCTTCCGTTTCTCGGCGTGGGAAGGGGTGTCTCAATCGAAGTGCCGTGGCGTTCCTCGTAATACCCCGATCTCTCGGAGGCTCACTCCCCTTCCTCGCGGGAAGGGGCTGGGGGTTAGGTTCCCTACGCGAAGAAATCGCGGTCTTCTTCGGAGAGATGCGACTGCGCGGCCGCGATGTTGAACTCCACGCCCATGCCAGGGCGATCCCAGACCTCAATGAAACTGTCGTTGACAATCGGGTTCGGCAGCCCCTCGACGATGTCGTACCACCAGTCCGGCTTGCCGGTCGGATACTCGAAGGCGATGTAGTTGTCCGGCAAGGTCGCGCAGACCTGGACGAGGGCGGCGAGGCCGAGCAGCCCATCACCGGTGCCGTGTGGCGCGATCAAAATGCCATGCAGATCGGCGTATTCCGCCACCCATTTCAACTCCGCGATGCCGCCGATGTCGCATGGGTCGGGGCCGATGATACTGACGGCGTGCCCCTCGATCAACTCCTTGAAGTTCTGCCGCAGATAGATTTGCTCCCCCGTATGAATGGGGGTTGACGTGCTCCGCGTCACGTCCCGGTAGACATCGGCGGAGACGTACGGGACGTAATCACCGGTAATCAGGTCTTCGAGCCACATGACATTGAGCGGTTCGAGCGCCTTTGCCAGCCGGATCGCGTCCGGCACCATCCAGCCGGGGCCGCAATCGAGGGCGAGGCCAATCTCGTCACCCAGCACTTCCTTCATGGCTTCCACACAGGCGATGGTGTGCTTCAGGCCGCGCTCGGTCAGCAGGCCCCGATTCCGCGCGCCGTGGGATGCACCGCGCGCGTCGCCGTAGGAGAAACCGGGGATTTCGCGGTGCATCGGGCTGTGGAAGCCGATGCCCTGCTTGATGATCGAAAACCCCTCAGTGGCTGCTTTCATCTTTTGCATATTCTCGGCGTAGTCTTCGGGGTTGTAGCCGGTCATTGGGAAGCGCACTGCGCCGTTGTAGACGCGTACCCGGTCACGCACCTTGCCGCCGAGCAACTTGTAGACCGGCACGCCCGCCGCCTTGCCGGCGATGTCCCAGCAGGCCATCTCGATCGCGCTCACCGCACTCCCCCACGGCTTGAATGCCCCCCGATGACGGATTTTGAGCATCACCCGCTCGACATCCGTGGGGTCCTCGCCGAGGATGTACTCTTTGTAAGTCAGGATCGCCGGTTTCAGATACGGCTTGTACGATTCGATCTCCCCATAGCCGCTGATCCCCTCGTCCGTCACGATGCGGACAACAGGATTGTCGCCGATGATGGCGCATTTCAGATCGGTGATTTTCATCGGGTATCGCTCCGCCCTTTTTGTATGCGACGCCGCCACCTGCGGCCAGTGCAGGTAAGGGTAGGGCAGGCCGCTGGTGCGGTCAAGGAATTCTCTGGCATGCACAGGGCGGGGAACCTAACCCCCGGCCCCTTCTGTTCCTCGGCGTGGGAAGGGGTGACTCTTCGCAATATCGAGGCGTTCCTCATCAACGCCCCGATCTCACGGAGGCTCACTCCCCTTCCTCGCGGGAAGGGGCCGGGGGTTAGGTTGACTTGGCGGAATCCTCTTCCATCGTCAATTCGGCGGCGATGCGGCGCGGCAGGTCGCTCATTCGATGGGCCAACCTGGTCAGGCTCCATTCCGGTTGCGTGGCGACCGAGGTGCGGATCGTGTCATCGAAGGGGGCGAGCCAGCGGTCATCCAGATAGCCGGGGCCGAAGTAACTGCCGAGGATCGCGCCTGCGGTCGCGCCATAACTGTCGGTATCGTTTCCCTGGCTCACCTGCTTGCAGATACCGTCCCCGACGCTCTCAGCAAATCGGAGCGTGTTGATCAGCGTGCCGATCTCTTGATAAACCTGGCAATGGCTGAACTGCGCGTATTTGCCGTGGATGCGCTGGTAGCCGTCGAGCCAATCAGTCGCGTCATGCACCATCGTCAGCGAATCGGCCACAATGTGGGAGAAGCGGCTGCGGCGCGGCACGAACTGAAGCGCGGTCGCAAAGATGTCCAGCGGGTCCGAGACGACTGGCGCGACGGCGATGGCGGCGGCGATAAACATCGTGGCGTAGATACCGGTGCGCCGGTGCGTCCAACTGGCGCCGCGGTACGCGAGTTCAGCGGCGAGCGCGGGGCGACCGGGGCAGGCATAACCGTAGGCATCGGCGCGAATCATCGCCCCGCATTGCTCGTCTCGCGGATTGAGGACAGCCACCCAATCATCCAGATCCGCTGGGTCGCCGCCCGGGAGCGTGTTGAGGCCCGCCGTGAGGAGCAGCGTGCGCTCCGGGCCGAACGTCTGCGTGATCGGCAAGTGACGCAACCAGAGGTCCCGAACATTCGCCGGTGTGAAGCCGAGTCCATACTGTTCCAGCAGCAGCATGCCGAGGATCGTGTAATTGATGTCGTCGTCCGGCGCGACCGCGTCAATCCGTTCCCGCGCCGACTCGACCCACGAGGGATGCCGCCGACCGAGAGCGAGCAGCGTGCGCTCGGCAATGTAGTCATCGAGGGGCCAGCCGTCGGTGCGCGTCAGCGCGTCGCGCAGTTCATCGAGCGTCGGATTGACTTCAACCGGCTTGCCGAGCATGCAGCCGCAGACCGACGCGAGAAAGCCCACCTCGACGCGACGCGCGCTGTCGGCCGGATCGAGCGCAGCGATTGCCCCCAGCGGTCGGGCGGGGTCGCAGGCGTTCCAGATGTCATCGAGGGTGTTCGGCTCAACGAATGGCCAGTCAATCTCTTTCGGCAGATCCACGAGCGAGCGGGCGAAGGTAGCAAGTGTGTCGTAACTGTCCGGCAGGTTCGCGAGTGTCTCCGCCAGACCGATGACGATATGCCCCTGCTCCTGTTTGTTATCGAGCACAATCATCAGTTGGTCCCGCAGCGATTGATACGTGGATAGCAGCATGGATCCCCCTTCATCGCGCAATTGTCTACTTGTAGTATCGAAAAGCGGGCGATAATGTGACGGGTCGAGGCGCGGGAGGCCAAAATGGGCGGAGAGATTCTGTTTGATGCTGGGGTTA
>JALYUS010000551.1 GCA_030853625.1 Chloroflexota bacterium | reverse complement strand
TTCGTACACATCGTTGTGTATCCTCAATCATACCATTTCGCAACGTATTTCGTCAACCTGAGGTTTTTTAAACGTCAATCCCCCAATTGTACGTACATTATTGGCGGAATGCGGTACAATGATCCTCATCTAGATGGAAGTGCGCGTAAGGAGTTCACAAATGGAAAACCGCATTTACCTTGGAGACAATCTGCCAATCCTCAGAGATATTGAAGACGCTTCCATTGATCTCATATATATCGATCCTCCTTTCAATACCGGGAAAACGCAGGGTCGTACACAAATCAAGACGGTTCAAGCATTGAGTGGGGATCGTGTGGGATTCCAAGGACGAAGATACGAAACCATTAAAATCGGAACTAGGTCGTATTCCGACACGTTCGACGATTATCTTTCCTTTCTGGAGCCACGCCTTATCGAAGCACGTCGCATACTCGCACCACATGGAACGCTGTACTTCCATATTGACTACCGGGAGGTCCATTACTGCAAGATTCTCTTAGATATGATCTTCGGGCGTGAATGCTTTCTCAATGAAGTTATATGGGCCTATGACTATGGAGCACGTACGACCAAGAAGTGGCCGCCAAAGCATGACAATATCCTCGTCTATGTGAAGAACCCAGAACAGTATCGGTTCAATGTGGATGCGATTGAGCGTATTCCCTACATGGCACCTGGCCTTGTGGGCCCGGAGAAAGCAGCACGAGGCAAGCTCCCGACCGATACATGGTGGCATACTATTGTGCCAACGAACGGGAAAGAAAAGACTGGTTATCCCACGCAGAAACCACTTGGAATCCTGAAGCGGATTATCGAAGCGTCCTCGAACTCCGGAGATACCGTGCTAGACTTTTTCGCTGGCAGCGGAACAACTGGTGCGGCCGCATTGACATATGGCAGACGTTTCGTCTTGATTGACAACAATGTGGAAGCACTCGAAGTAATGGCACGTAGATTCGAGAGTGTCCCTTCAATTGAATGGATAGGCTTCTCGCCGCAGCCCGGCTTACACTCGCATGGACAAGGGTCGTTGTTTGATACCGTTCCGGCCTTAGCGGGGCGTGGGGGTAATCATGGATAGTGCAAACAAAGACCCAGAGTTCGATTTGCTCGCGTCTATCGCTGCCACAATCAAGAGCGATTACATCCGTGAAGGGGTCGCTGATCCCTGGCTCGGCAGCCCATTTGCTTGGATACTTAGCGGACCGTCTTCTCGCCAAAAAGGAGCGATTGGCGAGCAACTGATTGCGGGGTGGTGTGCTGCTAAAGGTTTGGATGTCATTAGAAGCAAGAATTCCGACGCTGATAGGATAATCGGCGGACGCAAAGTAGAGATCAAGTTCTCGACACTTTGGCAGAGTGGGGTCTATAAATTTCAGCAACTTCGCGATCAAGACTACGAACAAGTGATCTGTCTCGGTATTTCTCCGCAAAGGGCCAATTGTTGGGTCATTCCCAAGGACGTCATTATGATTCACACGACACCGCAACATGCGGGGCAGCGTGGTTCCGACACACGTTGGCTGACTTTTCCGGCGGATCGTCCTCCTGAATGGCTCTCTTCGTATGGCGGATCGCTATCCCAAGCATTTCGAGTCCTACAAGGAAACACGATTTCGAATCCGTAAAATGAGTTACGAGTCATACTGACGCGGGTGATTGCCGCCTCGTCTAACCCCGGCGATCTCGTGCTGGACTGTTTCGCGGGCAGCGGTACGACGGGCGCGGCAGCCCTCGCGCTGGGGTGGCGATTCATGCTGGTGGACGACAACCGACAAGCGCTCGAAGTGATGGCGCGGCGTTTCGGCGCGGTAGCGGAGATTGAGTGGATCGGGTTTGATCCCGCGCCGCGCCGGTAAAAACCAGGTACTGATGAGATTCTCCCGCGATCCTGAATACTTCCTACGCCGGGGTAGGGACGGCGGGTTCGCTCTCACCACCCATGCGGCGGCGTGCGGTCTCCTTGCGGCCCGTGGCAGGAGCATGTTTGGCGGCTTTCGCGAGGCCGTAAACGGGCATGTTCCCATAAACCGCTTCGTATTGCCCTGGCGCGACTTGATAGGTTTCGTGCCAGATACCGACGCTCCCATCCGTGCCGACTGTCTTGTTGAAGCGCCGCCACGCGCTCAGGTGTGGTTCCTCCTTGCTGCGCGCGAACCGTTCGAGATCGTCGAACGAGCGCCAGTATTGCATCGTCGTGACGCCGCGCCAGTTGAGAAACGTCTGCGCGCCGAGGAAGCCTTTTTCGGGGTGTGTGAAGAGCGCCTTGAGCATCGGCCCCATCGCCAGCGCGGTTGGTACCCACTTGCGGACGGCGAGCACGCGATTGACGCGCATACCGATGATGAAGACGACAAACGGCCCCTCGATCGTCGCGGTGTAGCGGCCCGGCATGACCTCGCTCATCTCGTCCCTTCCTCTGAGAGCGTTTGTTGCGCGTCAACGATCAGTTCGTGGACGTGCAGGCGGTGGACGTCCAACTCGCCGATTACGAGGCGGCCGATTTTCCCATTTTTAATTGCGCCCATCCTTTCCTTTTCGGTTTCGGTTTATCATCGAACGCGAATCGCGTCGCTAAAGAGATCGAGGGCGGTGGCATACAGCGAGGGGAAGTGGCCGGGAACGACGGTCTCCGGCGGGAGCGAATGCTCCGGTGGCGGGCCGCCCATGCCGGCGAGTTCGAGCGACACGAGGCCGTGCAGATAGGCCCATGCCGCCGTCGCGCCGGTGCGCGCATCCATTGGGCGGATGACGCCCGCCGCGATACCGTCCGCAAAGGCGTGTTGAAGCGGCGCGAAGGCCGTTGTCGCGATGTCGAGGTCTGCGTGCGATGGTCGGAACTCCGGGATCGGACGGCTGAACATCAGGCTATATTCCTGGGCGTGCGTGATCGCGAACTGGCGGTAGGTGATGCTCATTGCACGAATACGGGCGAGTGGATCGGATTCCGTCTGTTCGATCTGCTCCATCGCTTCGGCGAGTTTGCGGAAGCCTTCAATAAACAGCGCTTCGGCAATCGCTTCCTTGCCGGTGAAGTATTCATAGAGGGCGGGGGCGCTATAGGCGATGCGCCGGGCGATGCCCCGGATAGAGAGCGCGCCCGCGCCTTCCTCCGCGATGATGTCGCGCGCCGCCCGGAGAATGTCCTGCCGCATCTCGTCGCCATACCGCGCCCGTCGCCGCTTTGCTCCCGCCATTGTCACCATTTCGTTTTCGTTTCCCTCCCACCTGCTCGATTGCGCATCGCACACGATGAACAGCGATTACTCTTCGCCCATTCCATCATCGCCGATTGGCGCTCGGCATGAGCCGTGCGGGATGTGCCATCGTATCACGCCGCGCGCTACGGAGGACGATGAGCGTCGCGCCGAGGATAGCGGCGAGGAGCAGACTGGCGGCGATCAGCGTGCGCGCGTCCGGTGCGATGACGGACTGGCCGCGTAGCGCCTGCCAGGTCAGGAGGCCGATCAATCCAAGATAGCCGAGGCCCGCGATCCAGACGAGCGCCGTCCGCGCGGCTGGGCGCAGGCGCGTCCCATAGCGGACAAGCAGCCAGCCGAAGAGTGGGAGCAGTTGCAGCCCGTGGAGGCCGACGAAATGCGGCACGCGCAGATCGCCCCCGACCGTACTCCAGCCGACAATCGGCAGCCCCGGCCCGCCATCGGCCACGCCGACGCTGTGCGCACCGGCAATTGGCAAGCCACCGCCCGCCTTTGCCGCCGTCAGTTGCGCGCTCGTCGGTGTTGTCATGAAGAAGGCGACGCCCATCCCGATCAGGCTGATGAAGACGCCGAGTCGCAATGCCCAGGCGAACGCGGCGTCCGCGAATCGCTGCCGCAGCAGGACGATGCCGAGGATCAGGTTCGCGGTCCAGACGCCGACGATGGAAACGGCCATGATCTGCCAGACAACGGTATCGAACCGCGTGCTGACATTGAAATGGCTCGTCGTACCCCGGATGACCTGCCCTACGATCAGTACCGTCTCGATAAGAAATCCGACGGTGGTGATCCAGGCAACGAGGCGGACGATGCGCGGGTGGCCCTGCACGAAGCCGAGCAGCCAGATGAATGTCGCGGCGTAGATGCTGATCGAGATGGCGAACTTTGCTGGCTTGAGCCAGGCGGGCGCGCCGGTGATGACGCGTGGATCAACGATCAGCCCGACAAGGGCGGCGCCAAAAACCAGCAGCATCGCCAGGATCGTCAGCGCGAGTGGGCGGTTCATCGCCATCCCATGCGTGAAGAGAGAGCGAGATTGACGGAAGAGGCGCCGCATCATTGTTGTAACCCTTTCGTATTGCATAATCAGGCGATCCCTGCGGTCAACGAGCGGTGAGGTTTATCGTCGTCGCCCCTCCCGGACTGAACCGAACATCGTTAGGATAAGCGATAGATGTTCGACTGTCAAGAGTGGTAATGTGCGGTACGTCGCGTTGCGGCGTCGTGGAGAGTGTGAAATCACTGCCGGTAACGGGATCATCGGCTGACACCCCGCTACCATTGAGAAGGGGCGGGATTTTCCCGCCCCTTCTCTCCCGCTTTGCCGCCCGCAATCGGATACTACGCACGCGGCGTTATCCCGCCCGCACGCCCCAGACAATCGCGCCCTCGGAGCGTTCGACCGACGCGATGGACGCCGCCGCATGCTCCCGCACCCATACCGCAATCTTCTCCGCCGCTGCCTGCGACTGCTCCTGCGAGGCAAAGGCGGTAACGGAGACGCCGCTCAACTCGCCGGTCCGCGCCACGCCATAGCCGATGAAACCGGGCTCCCCTTCCATCAGCGGCAGCATCTCCGCCTTCACGCGCTCGGTCAGCGCGTCGGCTGCGCCCGGCTTGAACTGCCAGACCGCGATGCGCGCATAGCCGTGAATCTCGCCGGAGGGAACGCTGGAAACAGTCAACTCCCCGACCTGGTTCTCGACCTTGACGAGCGACGGCCCCATCTCGGCGCGTACCCAGCCGGAGAGGCGCTCCGCTGCCTGTTCCGCCTGCTCCTTGTCCTCCCATATCGTCACGGAGACGAGGGAATCCTCCCCGGTGCGCACCGAGAAATAGCGGCGGAAGCCGGGCTGCTGACGTGTCTGCGGGACGAGTTCGGCCTCCGCCTTCGTCAGGATGGCGTCAAGGGTGCCGGGTTTGACCGTGTACATGCCGATGCGTGCGTATGCCATTGGTCTTTCCTCTCGCTATGCCAGATGATCCGTACCGAAATCGTCAGCCTCTGCATGAAGTGGCGCCCAATCACCTCCATTCCTTCTCTCCGTACCGTCGTCGTCAGGGGCAACTCCCGATGGCGCCGAAGGTCGTCGTGACGTTCGTGAAGTGGTTCCGCTCCATCGTTGGTTGCGGGACGCCGGTCGGGACGACGATGCCATGTTGCGCGTTCGCCAGCGTGTTTCCCGCGATCGTGTAATTCGTCACCGGCCCGG
>JALYUS010000550.1 GCA_030853625.1 Chloroflexota bacterium | reverse complement strand
GCATCGAACGCCGCACGCCGCTCTTCCCTATGACTCCAAATCCGGCGCCGAGGCCCGTCGCGACGCTTGGCTGTTTCGTGCTCTTCGCGTTTGGGCTGATCAGTATCGTGGTACTCGGCGCGTCGCTCAACGATGTCGCGCTGATTGTCATTCTCACGCTCGTCTTTGTCGCGCTCATTCTCATCCTCGTACGGATCGTCTTCCGCCACCGCCCCCCGGATAGTCGGCAGTAGCCGACCGAAAGTCGGCAGATTGCCCCTGCTTCATCCTCACTCCTCGGCCCTTTCGAAGATGATGTCCTGCGCGCCTTCCCAGAGAACGCGACGGCCGAGTTCCTTGAGGTGTTCGCGCCCCTCGATAATCGTCAGGAAATGGTTCCCCGCCAACTGGCCCATTTTGCTCGCGAACAGCGTGTTCCCGTATGGGAAGAGGATTTCCGTCTCACTGTAGCCGCCGGGATAGAGCAAGATTTCTCCCGGTGCGGGATGGCTCGTGTGGTTCTCGAAGCCGACCCCGGCATCGAAATCTCCGAGCGGGATCCATGCCGCCTCGCCACTCCATCGTGCCTGAATGATCGTATTGCGGAAGGGCAGAAACGTCGCAAACGCCAGACACGTCTTCGGCGCCGCCGCATTTTCCAGCCGCGCCAGAAAGACCAGCGACCCCACCGTGATCCGTAGCATCGTCATGAGATGCTCCTCAATGCCGCGCGGGCACATTTAGGGAAGGAAGGCGAAGGTGTCAATGAACTGCTTTGCCTGTGCGAAGACGGCATCGAAATCGGCGGGGGCAGCGGCGATCAGGAAGCCGTAGGCCGTCGTCCCCTTCATCACGACGATGACGGCAGCGCGGAGATCCGTCGTGCCGTCCTGCGCGGTGAAATCAAACCGGCGCGCGGGCTGCCCAGCAATGGTCGTCTGCTGAATGCCGCCTTGCAGATCCTGATAATTGGTCACGGTCTGCTTGATGCCGTCCATCGTGCTGGTCGCGTAATCATCGAGCGTGATGCTCGTGCCGACCTCTTCCGCCGCGATCTGGAAGGCGCCGCGCAATGCGGAGGAGGGTGCGGCCTCGAAATCAATACCCGCACTGCTCGGCTGCACCCGCCAGCCCTGCGGCACCATCAGCATGAACCGCCCTTGCGGGTCAGTGTATGTATTGCCGACTAACCCCGCCGGCGTCCCCGCCGGACCCGTACCCGTGCCGGTCGTCGAAGCCGGACGACCCGCATTGATCACCGTCCCGCGCGGCGTGCCAACGACGGACGTGCTGACGGCGCTCCGCGTTGTTGGGGCCGACCCACCGGACGGGCCGGACGGGAAGGTGGCGAAGACGAAGCCGCCCTTGCCGCCCGCGACGCTCGTACTTCCCGCGATGTTTGCCCCCGGATTGGTCGTGGAGGCTGACCCGGCGCTCGAACCCGGACGACCGGCGAAGGCCGTCACCGTCGCGGCGTCGTTGGCGTCAGCGGTACGTGCCGTCGCCGTCATATTGGCGTTGCTCGCGCCGCCTCCGCCACACGCGGCGAGCAGCAGGACGATCATCAATCCCGGAATTGTAGATGCCATTCGCCGATTCATGCGCCCTCTCGTTAATCATCTTGCTCGCGTATTCTACACGATTTATGTCTGCGCTGTCCGCCCCGTTGTAATGACTGGCGGGATATACCCTACCTCGTACTCACCCGCGTCCGTTTGTCGCACAAGATAGAAGCAAAGATTAAGATGGGATCGAACCCAAATGGGCAATCGCAGTATCAAACCGACAAATTGACGGTGTGCAGGGACCGCGATGCCATAGCGTACGTTTGGGGATTCCATCCGTTGAAGAAGTTCGCCAAGCGCACCGAGAAAGTAGTTGACGCGCATGGGGTTACGCGATCCTTCTCCCTTTGCTTCGAGAATCAAACGTTCGTCGCCCCGCGATGCCGCAATGTCAATGCCGTGTATATGCCTCCAGCGAATGTCGGTCTCCCATCCATCCACTTGTAACACTGCCGCGACTGCCGCTTTAACGTTATCCTCAGAGAGTCCTTTCTCACCGTGGTATGCGAATGCTCGTACGGAAGTATCGTCTTCGAGAGTTGAGACACTTGCAACAGGAAGCGGCGGTTCCGTTATCATCAAAGATTGGGGCACCTCTATGGCCCCGACAACAAGACGGTTCACTTTCTTGTGGGTTTGAGGGCTTTCGTCACGCGAGATAAGTCCGGCTGCGAGGAGCGCGCGACAAATCTGATTCACGGTCTGATGACGGCTGATACGAAGCGCAATGACCAAGTGAGCGTCATCCGCACCTTCCGGGTGGTCGCGCAAATAGGCAATGATTTGCTCTCGCTGTGTCTGCATACAGATCTCCACTTGCCGGATTAGGTCGGCACGCCCTTCGCGAGACCCGCTTCGGTGTATGCGACGAGGGCGGCGAGGAAGGCGTCACGTTCCACCATGCCGCCTGCGAAGGTGCAACCGCTCGCCATCACATGCCCGCCGCCGCCGTACTGTCGCGCGAAGGCCGCGACATCCACTGCCGGGGTCGTGGAGCGCAGGCTGGCCCGCCAGTTTCCCTGCCCTTGATAGAAGATCGCCGCCGCGCCGACCCCGCGCGTGCCGACAAGCCAGTTGATGACGCCCTCGCCGTCCGATTCGTCCGCACCCGTCTCCATCAGCACAGCGGACGTTACTTCCGTCCAGAGAACGTGTCCAATCCACACCGCGCGGCTGAGGAGCGTTCCCCAGATGGCAACGCTCCCCGGCGTCTTGCGGCGGCGCAGGCCGTCCATCACCAATGGGTAGTCCGCGCCCGCGTCACAGAGCGCGGCGAGCGTCGCAAAAGTCGGCGCGCCATTTCCCTCGACGCGCATGAACGAACTACTGTCCGAACTCATGCCGGTGAGCAGCAGCGTAGCGAGAAGCGGCGTCAACGGCACGCCCCACTGCCCGCAAAGGCGGACGATCAGCGAATCCACCGCGATCACGCGCGTGTCAATGAAGCGGGCAATCGCCGGTTCGTCGCCACGCGGCACATGATGATCCACGATAATGACCGGCACACGCGTGAAGAGGCTTTCATATGCCGCATAGAGCGGGCCGAAGCGGCGCACTTCCGGCACGTCGGGCGCGATAATCAGGTCCACATCGTCGAGCGATAGCGGCAGGCCGGTATAGCGCGCCATCGTCTCCACGCCGGGGATGAAATCGAGCGTCGGCGGCAGTTTGCCGTCCGGGATGCACGTCGTCACCCGCGCGGCAGGATTGGCGACACGCACGATCTCCGCCATTGCCAGCGCGGACGAAATACCGTCGCCGTCCGTGTTGACATGCGTCGGGATCAGGACATGCGTCGCGCTCGCCATCGCCGCCCACGCGCGCGACAGGTCCGCCTCCGTCCACGTCGGGCCGGAACGCGGAGATACGGACTGAGGACTGCGGGCGCCCTCTGGGCGGCATGAGGACTGAGGGCGTTGGGCAGCCACCCTTTCGTTTTCCCCACTGCTCGTTGGTCGTTGCTCATTGCTCATTGCCCGCTCCCTTCTCAGTTCTCAGTCCTCAGTCCTTCGTTTCCGGGCACGCGGATTCGTCTTTTGCTCCGGTTCGGGGGGCAGTTCGTCTTCAATACGCGGCGGGTTGATTTCCCGCTCGTGCTCAACGGCGTTCAAGGCGCGCAGCACCGCCGCGCCCGCTTCGAGCGAGGCGTCCGCACGGAAATCGAGTTCCGGCACGGAGCGGAAGGTAATCCGTGGCGCGAGCAGATGGCGCAGATGCCGGGAGTGCCGCCGTAGCGTCTCAACCGCCGCGTCCCGTTCCTTCTCGCCGCCGAGTGTACTGATATAGACGCGCGCGTGCCGCAGATCGGGGCTGGTCTGCACCTCGGTCACACTGACCAGTTTCAGGCGCAGTTCGTCCCGCTCCTCCCGAATGAGATTCGCGATCTCATTGCGCAGAAACTCATTGATCTGCTCGATCCGCCGACTCGGCTTGGCCATCTTCCCCTCCGGGGAGCAATGAGTGATGAGCAATGAGCAATGAGGAGATCAGCGCCCCACTCATTGCTCGTTGCTCGTTGCTCGTTGCTCGTTGCTCATTGCTTCGCTACGCGAGCCGTGCCGCGATCTGCTCTTTGCGATAGAATTCGAGCGTATCGCCGACTTCGTATTCATTGAAGCCGTCGAGGGAGAGGCCGCATTCGTAGCCCGCCTGCACCTCACGCGCGTCGTCCTTCATGCGCTTGAGCGTCGTCACGGTGCCGTCGTGGATCACCGCACCGTTGCGCAGCACGCGGACACGGTCGTTGCGCCGGATTACGCCATCGGTGACGTAGAGGCCGGCTGCGACGATCTTGTTCGGCAACTTAAAGAGTTCACGCACGTCAGCGTAACCATCGGTCGTTTCCTGCTCGATCGGATCGAGCATGCCGGTCATCGCCGCCTTCACGTCATCCACGAGATGATAAATGACATCGTAGAAGCGAATATCCACGCCGCGCGAATCGGCGGCCCGCTTGCCTGCTACGTCCGGCCGGACGTTGTAGCCGATGATGATCGCCTGCGAGGCCGAGGCGAGCGAGACGTCGGATTCGCCGATCGCGCCGACGCCCGTGTGGATGATGTTGATCTGAACGGACGGGTCATCGAGTTTATTGAGCGCGTTCTGGATCGCGCCGAGCGAACCTTGCTCCGCCGCCTTGAGAATCAGCCGCAGTTCCTTCGTACCGCCCGTCTGGACATTGCGGAGGGCATTTTCGAGGCTCAACCGCACATCTGAGACGGAGGACGCCTGCCGCGCCAGGCGTCGCTGCTCCGCCACGGTGCGCGCCTCACGGTCGTCCGCGTAGACTTGCAGGATGTCACCCGCCTCCGGCACATCATCAAGGCCGGTGATTTCCACCGGCATCGAGGGGAGCGCGCGACGGACTTTGCGCCCGTGATCGTCCTGCATCGCCTTGATGCGACCATAGATCGTGCCGATCACGACGCTGTCACGCAGGTTGAGCGTGCCATTCTGGATCAGCACCGTCGCCGTGACGCCGCGCGACGGATCGCGGTTCGTCTCGATAATCACACCCGTCGCAGGGGCGTTCGGGTCCGCCTTGAGTTCCGCGATGTCGGCGACGAGGAGGATCGTATCCAGGAGATCGTCAATGCCGAGTTTCTCCTTGGCGGAGACCTCGACCGTCGGCGTATCGCCGCCGTAATCCTCCGGGATCACGTCCGCCTCGCTCAGTTGCACCTTGACGCGGTCCACATTCGCGCCGACGGTGTCAATCTTGTTGATCGCGACGATGATCGGCACATTGGCCGCTTTGGCGTGGGCGATCGCTTCGAGCGTCTGCGGCTTCACGCCGTCATCCGCCGCAACGACAAGCACGGCAATATCGGTCGCGCGCGCGCCCCTGGCCCGCATAGCGGTGAATGCCTCATGGCCGGGGGTATCGAGGAAGGAAATCTTCCGCCCCTGCACCTCGACCTGATAGGCGCCGATCCGCTGCGTAATGCCGCCCGCCTCGCCTTCCGCGACCTTAGTTTCGCGGATTGCATCGAGCAGTTTCGTCTTGCCGTGATCCACATGCCCCATGATCGTGACGATCGGCGGGCGGGTGTCCGTGCCATCGGTGGCACGGCTGTCCACAGCAGTCGTGATGCCCTCGGCATCGGTCGCCTCTTCAGCGGGCGACACCTCGATTTCCAGCGCCGCGCCCACCTTCTCGGCAGTCGCGTAGTCAATTTGCTGGTTGATGTTGGCGAAAACGCCGACACCGATCAGTGCCTTGATCACTTCGGTCGGCGACAGCATTAGCCGCTCGGAAAGGTCACCGACGCTGATAACGGCGGGCAGCACGACCGGTTCGGTCGGACGCGCCGGCCCACGGCGCACCTGCGCCATCCGCTCGCCCGCGACACCGCCCGTGTTCGGGCCGCGACTACCGGGCCGCCCGCCACCGGGC
>JALYUS010000539.1 GCA_030853625.1 Chloroflexota bacterium | reverse complement strand
GTTCCCATTCTGCTCTTCTTCACACCGCAGGATCAGGGGCGTCGCATTGCCCTCGACTTCACGCTTCTTGGGCCTGCCAATACCTCGCTGATGAAGGAACAGATCATGATTGACGCGCCCTATCCGCGGCATCGCGCGATCATTGCCGTGACGCTCAATGACGTGCTGCTTGCGGAGATCGGCGTCTACCGCATCCGCTTCGAGGTAGGCGCCCAGAAGTACGATGGCCCGTCTTTCGACGTGGAGATGCTGACCGACAAACTTCCCCAGAGCGACACATGAGCATTGCGACAGCGCGGCGCTGATCGAGAGAAAGACGCTGAAGCATCAGTGCGTTTCAGCGGTGGATGTGAGTAGCGGAGATTGGTGCGAACGTGCGAGAATACTTGCTCGATCCGCGCAATCCGCAGAATCGGGGTAAGGCCGCATTCTTTGCGAGCATGGGGTACGCGGATCCATCATCATGGTCACTCCTCTCAATTGTTCTCTACGCCCACATCCGCCTGAACGAGGTCGTCTCGGTGCAAGAACGGGATCGTGGCACGGTGTACAATGGCGTTGGGCCGCTCCCCGGCTTCGGTTGCCCGGAGCGTATGGTTCGCACGACATAGCAGATTGACCGGGGCAATACCGTGCCCAGATTCATCACAGCGGCGCCCTACCGGGGAAAGGGAGGAAGCAATGCAACCAGCACTCTATGATGAGGTGGAATTGCTTCGTGCCTACATCGCGCTCCCGCGCAGCCTCCACGGTGTCATTGCGGACATCAAGGTTCGCGATACCGGCACCGGCACGGTTGAGTTCTTTGACGAAGATGATACGGTGGACATCGTCCCAGTGGAAGCGCTTCGTGTCGTTCGCCGCTATACAGATGTGGACGCTATCCGCGAGGTTGGCGACTAGCCATTCTCATTTCAGGAACAATCGGAACGAATGCCAATCTCGGCGGCAAGCCGGTCCTGCTCCAAGTGCGCAATCCGCCGCCCGGTCAGGAGAACGAGGCCGCATGCGAAAGCGATGGATACTGGCGTTTCTGGCGATCCTGCTCGTCGGGTGTGGCTCCGGCACGACGGTCGTTACCGTTGTCGTAACGAATCCACCGGCGACCGTAGGGATCAATTCCGCAGCGACGGCCACCCGCGCCGTCGAACTCGCGCAACTCGCCACCGCGCTCGCGCCAACCGCGCCATCCGTCAGCACGCCAAAACCGACTGGCGACATCACCGGATCATCCCCACCACTGCCGACTGCACCGGCTGACGCGGCGATGCCGACCTCGCAGATGGGATCGCTGCATGTCGTCGCGCAGGGGTACGGCCAAAATGAGCGGAGCGTCGGCTACGCCTTTATCGTCGAGAACGCGGACGCGAAGACGGCGGTGGATTTCAGCCAATTCCGCGTCTCCGCATTCGATGTGGCGGGCGCGGTGCTGCGCACCGAGGCGCGGTATATCGCCGTCGTTTTCCCCGGTCAACGCCTCGGCGTGGCGGGGGAACTCTTCCTGGCGGACAATACCCGCGTCGCCAGAGTTGATGTCACGCTCACTCCCGGCCGCGCGCGTCCGTTCGAGGGTGCGTCTCCGCTCTCGGTGGACACCGTCGCCTTCCAGGGCGATCCGCTTTCCAATGGGATGATTACCGGCGTTGTCAAGAGCGCCTTCCCGCAGGAGTTGAAAAACGTCGCGGTCTCCGCGATCGCCTACGATGCGGGAGGCGCTATCATTGGCGGCGGGCAGATGATTCTCGATCGCGTCCCCGCGAATGGTCAGGCCGCCAGCGAGGTCGCTGTCACCGTCTCCGGTCTCCCGGCGCGCGTGGAAATGTACCCCGCAATTTCGCTCTGACGGATTCAGTAGCGGAGGATTCAGGTGATGGCGAGACTGGTCGGCGCGTCGGATGCGGCGTGCCATTCCGGCGCGCGCCGCGTGAGCAAACCCCCGCGTCCGTCGGATGTCAGCCAGATCACTTCGCCGTCAATCCAGCTGCGCTGCCCGTCCGGCAAGGTGAGCGGCGCGCGCAGATAATCGCCGACGGCAACGCGGTCCGCATGGCCCGCGACGACGGCAAAACCAACCCCCTGCGAACTGACATCATGGACCCAGAACTCGGCGAGACCCCGCCACTGCCGCACCGCGCTATGAACGACCGCAGTGCATGGTCCCAGCCGATACGGCGTGCGCGGATAGCGCCGGAGGGGCCGCTGCGTCATCGAAAGCGGTGTTGCGTCAACCACGAGAGACTCCGCTGTCCATGAACGCACGCGCAAGACAAAGATGCATGACGATCCTCCGACGATCGTGAGCAGACGTACTTCGGATGGCGACGCCGCCAGGGAGCCATTGGCCGGAAAGAGACGAAAACGCAACGGGCTTGCGGCATTGTCCGTATCAACCGGTGGATCGAGTTCCGCAGCCACGGAAACGGTCCGCTCCCCATCCGTGTAATCGAGGATACAGGCGTGGCTTGCTACATCCCGCCACCATGCTTCTGCTATGACGCCGCTTCTTGTCACCGGTACACTCTTTTCGTTGCGCGATCCCATTCCTTGCTACTGCGTCCCGCACGACCTGTTCTCTATCTCTAAACGGCGAAATTGACCAGACGTGACGGCCTCCCGAATCATTGACTGCAATGCAATGTTTACCGTCGAGACACAACATGTCGTCGGCGTCGTCCAGCACGGTAACAGAGAGGGCATGCCGATATGAACGGAATATCTGATACGCTACGTTAGAACGGTGCATGGATGCATGGCCCGAAGCGAAGGGAGGAACGAATGCCGATAATTGATCGTGATGCCGATGCTCTGCGCCTCGTCGCCGTCATCCGCGCCGCGCGGCCGGAGGATGCGCTCTTTGCCGCGCGCGCGATGGCTGCGGCGGGCGTCCGGGGGATCGAGATTACCTTTACGGTGCCGAATGCCGCCGAGAGCATTCGTGAAGCAATCGGCATGCTTCCACCGGACATCATGGTCGGCGCGGGTACGGTCCTCACGGAATCGC
>JALYUS010000519.1 GCA_030853625.1 Chloroflexota bacterium | reverse complement strand
CAACGCAGTTGCTCGAACTGCTGAAACACGCGCTTCTTTCCACACCTCGTTAGTAATCCCGCCGCCGCTGCTCGATGTCGCGGCGGGCGTCACGCTCGGCGAGGGTAGCACGCTTGTCGTAGAGCTTCTTGCCGCGCCCAACGGCGATCTCGACCTTCGCCCGCCGCCCCTTGAGGTAGAGGCGAAGCGGCACAATCGTGAGCCCCTTCGTCTGCGTCTGCACGCGGAGAGTGATGATCTCGTTGTTGTGGAGGAGCAATTTACGCGTGCGATCCGGCTCCTGTGGCGTGTACCCGGCTTGCTCGTAGGGTGAGATGTGCGCCCCGACAAGCCACGCCTCGCCGCGTTCGATGCGTACATATGCCTCGCGCAGATTCACGCGCCCGGCCCGGACGGACTTGATCTCCGACCCGGTCAGGACGATTCCTGCCTCGAACCGATCCATCAGTTCGTACTCGTACCGTGCCTGCCGGTTCGAGGAGATCGTCTTCTCTTCGAGTGGTTTTGCGGTCGTGAGTGCGGGCCGCGCCGCCTGCTTCGCCATCATCCGCCAATCATACGTTCCGTGCGCTTCCGGGTCAAACGAAATCGAAACTGATTTCGCCGTTGGTAGTGGGCATGCGATAGACTGTCGGGAAGCGGTACTGTGAGCGAGTGGAAGGAGAAATGACGATGGCAATGAATCCGGCGCTTTTCAAGGCATACGACGTGCGCGGCCTCGTGCCTGAAGAATGGGGACCAGGGGAGGCGGAGCAGATCGGACGTGCGATCCCGCCGGTGCTCGGCGTGAAGCAGGTTTGCGTCGGGCGGGATATGCGCGTCTCATCGCCGGAGATTGCCGCCGCCCTGATTCACGGCATCACCGCCGCCGGTGCGGATGTCGTGGACATCGGCGCGGTTTCGTCGGACGCGCTCTACTTTTCGGTCGGCCAGTATGGCTACGAGAGCGGCGTGATGGTCACCGCCTCGCACAACCCCGCCGGATACAACGGCGTCAAGATGTGCCGCGCAAACGCCATCCCCGTCTCGGACGAATCGGGCTTGCTCGCGATTCGGGACATGGTCGTCTCCGGCGACTTCCCGCCCACCACGCGCACCGGTAGCGTCATCGAGCGTAAGGTGCTGGACGACTTCGCCGCGCACTGCCTCGCCTTCATTGATCCGGCGAGCATCCGGCCGCTCAAACTGGTCGTGGATGCTGGCAACGGCATGGCGGGCAAAGTCCTCCCACGCGTCTTTGCCAAACTGCCCCAAGTGACGCTCGTGCCGATGTATTTCGAACTGGACGGGACATTCCCGCATCACGACGCCAACCCGCTGGAGCAGGAAAATATCGCCGACCTCAAGGCGCGCGTAATCGCGGAGAAGGCGGACCTCGGCGCGGCCTTCGATGGCGACGCCGACCGGATGTTCCTCGTCACCGAACAGGGCGAATTCGTCGGCGGGGATATGACAACCGCGCTCGTAGCGACGGCGCTCTTGCGGCATCATCCCGACGCGGCAATTGTCTACAATTTGATCTGCTCGCGCGGCGTGCCGGAAGCGGTCGAGAAGGCGGGCGGCAGGCCAATCCGTGCCCGCGTCGGCCACTCGTTCATCAAGCAGGTGATGCGCGAGCAGGACGCGATCTTCGGCGGAGAGCACTCCGGCCATTTTTACTTCCGCGATAACTGGTATGCCGATAGCGGCCTGATCGCGCTCCTCTCCGCGCTCGATGCGTTGTCGGTAGAGAATGTGCCGCTCTCCGCAGCCCTCGCGCCGCTCGACCATCGTGCCCGCTCCGGTGAGATCAACTCCGAGGTGCGGGACGTCCATGCGACGGAGCAAAAGATAGAAGCGCACTACCGCGACCAACCCGGCGCGCATCTGGACCATTTGGACGGCCTGACCGTCACTTTCCCGGACTGGTGGTTCAACCTGCGTCCCTCGAACACGCAGCCGCTCCTCCGCCTGAACATCGAAGCGGACACGCCCGATTTGCTGGAAAAGCAGACCCACGAAGTGCTGAAACTCGTCCGCTCCGGCGAGCCGATGTACGAG
>JALYUS010000477.1 GCA_030853625.1 Chloroflexota bacterium | reverse complement strand
CATCAATCGCATCGCACTGTCCCCTGCACAACCGCGCCGTTTCGTCCTTGCCATGATAGCAGACAGGTTTTCGTATCGTGGTGGAGCGGCTCTCCCACAATCTCGATACTGCTAGCGAAGTCGTCGGCGAAACGTACGGACATGGCAAACGAGCCACGATTTGACCAACCAGCAGTGATATTTCTTGCTGTTTCTGACTTCGCCGGCAGTATCGTTTTCGTGCCAGGGCCATTCTATCTGACGTTCGACACTGCACCGGAATGAGCCATTGCGCTGCCTTCGGTGTCGTGGCGCTGTATGCAGTCGAGTGATATTCCGGTGCCGGTCACGAACACGAGCAGAAGCGGCAGCGACAGCCACGCGGCGGTGGCGAACAGGTTGTTGAGTAGGAGGTAGCCGACGGCTGAGAGGGTGATCGTCACGGCCACAGCCACGGCGATGGCGCCGAGCCACCGTGGTAGGCGGATAAGAGATCGATAAACGGCGGTGGCGGTCCCGGCCGCCAGTACGGCCAACAGCAGCATCTTGACGCCGTCAAGACGGTTCAGGGCCTGAGCGACCGCGCCTGCGGTGTTGGCGTCGCGCTCTGAGAGCAGCGTCGTGGTCAACCACAGCCCCAGCCCGCACTGCACGATCGAGACGCCGGACGCAACAAGGCCGCTGGTCAGGATCAGCCGTTTGAGTGCCCCGGCCCGGCGGGCGACGGCGGCAGCGAGCGACCAGGTGACAACGGCGAGCATCACGGCGGCTACGCCCTCGGTCAGAACGAATTGGATGCTCACCACGCCCTGATGTCCGGCGTAGGCGCGCAGGACCTGTGCCCCGGTGGAACGGACCTGGGTGGAAGAGCTGAAGACGAGCAGCCCGGCCAGCCACGCGATCGAGTATCCGATGCCGGCAGCGAAGGAAATCGGGGCCCGGCGTGTCTGGTGGACGGCTGCGGAATGCGTGTCAGGGGTGTCGAGGACAGTGTCGATCACGAGGGTTCTCCTTGGTCGTAGTGGTCAGGCTGCTGTGGGTCAGGGGAGGTGAGGTTGGTCAGCGCGCAGCGGAGCAACCGGATGAATGTAGCGCGTTCAGCGGCGGTAAAGCCACTCAGGGCGCGGTCATTGATCTCCGCAGCCATCGCGGTGATGGCCTCACGAAGGTCGGTGTCGTGACTGGTCAGGTAGACGCGCTGGTAGCGGTTGTTCTCCTCATCGCGTTCCCGACGCACCAGCCCGTGAGCGACCATCCGCTTCAACATCACCGTCAGGGTTGCCGCATCGATCCCCGTTCGACGGGATACGTCTATCTGCGTTAGGCCATCCTCCTGCCACAAGGCGGCGAGCACCGCCCACTGGCTTGTCGTCAAACCTCGCTCCGAGAGGCTCGCGTTGAACTCGCCGGTCATCCGCTTGGACAGTTGCGCGACCAAAAAGCCCAGACTCATGTCTAAGTCAAAGCCGACCGCGCGGGACATCTGTGCCGGGCCTTCTTCATCGCTTCGTGTTCCCATGCTTCGTACATCCATGATTCGTATACTAACCTAGGTAGTCGTGACTGTCAAGCACCCTGGCGACCAAGACAAAGTGGTACTATGCGGTAAGCCGTGTCACATGATTATGGCTCTTCCGCAATCGCGATACCGGCGGCGGAGTCAGCCGAGATCATGGGAGCCATCAGCGTTACGAACGGTGGTCGCCGCGTGACGCCTACTCTTCATCTCATCCGCTTCCGGCGAACAAAAACCATACCCACCGGCACGCCTCGTGAGAGGAGGGGGCCTCACCGCTATCCCGGCGAGAGGTAGGCTGGAAAGCCTGCTACCACCGGGAATCGCCCGTAACTGAACCGTATTGGGCTGAAACCTGCTCCACCATTATTCACCCAGGGTGGCGAATGCATCGTGCCAGATCACTACGAAGCCGTTCCGCGTGCGTGCGCCCACGCGGCGAGCAACACGCGCTCGCGTTCGGGATGGAGGCCGCAGGGGCGGGGCGCGTCCGATGGTTGGGTCGCGTCCCAGGCGAGGGTATCACGGATCGTTGCCGCGACGGGGCGGAAGGTCAGCCCGGCGCCGATTGCCTTGCCGGAATTGATTGAATAAAAGCCGGCACGCTCCGGCAGATTGGGAATCCAGAGCGGTATCTCCGTGTACGGCTTTACCCCGGCATCGAGCAGGAACTGCTCATCTACCCAGACAAAGCGGGCATCGCTGCCGGTGATTGTTTTGCCGGTATCGAGCAGTTCCCCGAAGGTCAGCGTCTCGTTCGGGCCACGCGCATTGTAGATACCCGTCGCGCCGGACTCGATCATGCGGATCGTCCACGCCGCCAGATCGCGGGCGTCAATGAACCGGGCGGGATGATCCGGCCCGTCCGGGGTGAGTAGATCGCCGCCCTGCGCGATGCGGCGCGGCCAGTACGTGAAGCGGTTCGTCGGATCGTGCGGGCCGACGATCAAGCCGGGGCGGACGATCAGCGCCCGGCCCGGCAGCGCCGACTCCACGGCCTGCTCCGAGAGCGCTTTGAGTGGCCCGTAGTGCGGCCCGGTCGGGTCCTCGACCGTCGGGTCAGCGACCGTCGCGAGGGGCGCGCTCTCGTTCATGTTGGGGATACTCTGGTCGCCATAGACGGATGTGGTGGAGATAAATGTATAATGCCCGACATTCGGCGCGAGCAACTCGGCAGACATTCGTACAATGCGCGGCACCCGACCATGCACATCAATCGCCGCGTCCCACTGCCGCCCTTCGAGCGCAGTCAGGTCTCCATCACGATCACCGCGCAACTTCTCGACGCCCGGAAAGAGATCAGCGTTGTGCTGCCCGCGATTGAAGAGTGTGACGGTATGCCCCCGCGCCAGCGCGGCCTCCGTCAGATGCCGACCAAGAAAGAGCGTGCCGCCGAGGATAAGCAGTTTCATTCCCAACTCTCTGTCCCTTCGATCGGATGGAGCAAAGAATCAAGCCGGGACGGGAACCGCGACCTCGACGACTGTGGCAAGCGTCGTTGATTCAGGGATTGATTCGCCGCGTTCCTGCCCGACTTCGAAATGCAGTTCAAGCGCGTCGCGAATATTGCGGGTCACATCCTCAATAGTCTTCCCCGTGGCGATACAGCCCGGTACATCGGGAGCATACGCAGCGTAGTTGTTTGGGGCCTTCTCAATGACAACGGTATACTTCATTGGGGATTCTCCCGCTGTGAGTTCCAACCTGCCTGACGCTGAATATTGTGCCACGTTCCTTCCGGTATGTCATCCGGAGAATGACCGGCGACCGTCACATGACCGGGTCTGATTGGATGAATATACACCCGATGACTCCCGCGCATACGGTCGAGCAGCCAACCTTCACGCTCCAGACGGCGAATCACATCACGGACTTTCGGCACGGCGTACCCCTTTGCCCTTCGCGTGCTGATGTCGCTCCCACGCATCCGCAAGGAAATCGTGCATGCGTGCGCGGAAGACGGCGGCATCGAAGCAGCGGGCGTGGGCGATGATCGTTTCGCGATCCCACGATTGGGACTGGACGCGGCGCATCGCGTCCACCATCGCCTCGACGGTTTGCTCCGGGAATAAGACGCCCGTCACGCCATCGCGCACCGATTCTGCCGAGCCACCCCGCCCATAGCCGACGACGGGCCGCCCCGCCGCCATCGCTTCCAGTTGGGCGATGCCGAAATCGTCCTCGGCGGGGAAGAGCGTCGCAGTGCAGCGGGCGTATTTCTCGCGCTTCTCGTCGTCCGAAATCCAGCCGAGGAAGCGGACGGTCGGCCCGGCGAGCGCTTCGAGCGCCGCGCGATCCCGCCCGGTGCTGGCGATCTCCAGCCGGACGCCAAGCGCGTTCGCTGCCCGGATGGCGAGATCAATCCGCTTGTACGGCACGAGGCGGGAGACGAGGAAGAAGAACGGCTCCGGCTCCCGGGGCGTGCCCGGCGGTGGCGTGTAGCGATCGGTCTCGATTGGCGGGTAGATGACCGTCGCGTCCCGGCCGTAAATCCGGGCGATCCGCACCGCGACTGTTCGCGAGTTGGCGATGAAATGATCCACACCGGCGGCGGTCGCGCGATCCCAATGGCGGAGGGCGGCGAGCAGCGGGCGGATACCGAGGTCCACCGCACGCCCGAACCCCTCCCGCGCCGCATACGATTCGTAGTTCCACGCAAAGCGCATCGGTGCGTGGCAATAGCAGACGTGGAGCGCGCCTGTCGGCGCCCGCACTCCCTTGCCGAACGCGCTCGATGAACTGACGATGAGCGGAAAGTCGTTGAGATTGAAACTCGCCATCGCCAGTGGATAGAGCGGCAGATACGGCTGGTGATGCCGCATTATCCCCGGCAAATGCTGCATAAACGATGGGTGAATGTCCCATTCTTTGTACGCGTCCGGCATCCGCTCGCGGTCATAGATACTGGTATACAAAGGCGCATCCGGGAAAAAGGTGTGCAGTTGCTCGACAACGCGCTCCGCGCCACCATTCTGATTGAGGTAATCGTGCGCTAACGCGACGCGGGGAAGTACTGAGTACGGAGTACTGCGTATGGAAGCGGTTACCTCCCTCGCCTTCTGCCACGCGTGAAGGTCCTCAAACCGCTGCACGCCCCCCGCCATCTGCTCTTCTCCTTTATCCAGCACACAGCACTCAGTACTCAGTGCTTCAATACGCGCCGCGCATGCTGAGGACGGCACGGGGAGTGCGGAGGAGGATTTCGAGATCGAGGCGGACGGACCAGTTTTCGGCGTAGTAGATGTCGAGGCGAACCATCTCCTCGAAGGTCAGATCGCTGCGACCGGAGACTTGCCAGAGGCCGGTGATACCGGGCGTCACAGCGAGCCGCTGATGATGCCACGGCTCGTAGTGATCCACTTCGGCCCGAACCTGCGGGCGCGGGCCGACGAGGCTCATCTTGCCGATCAGGACATTGAGCAACTGCGGCAACTCATCGAGGCTCGTCGGGCGGATCAAACGCCCGATGCGCGTGCGGCGCGGGTCGTCCTTATGCTTGCGAAGCCGGATATCGCCGTTGCCGTTGGACAAGACGACATCGTTCATTTCCGCCGCGTTCGTGTGCATCGAGCGGAACTTGTAGCAGGTAAAGTCTTTGCCGCCCTTGCCGACGCGGGTCTGCTTGATAAAAATCGGGCCGCGCGTATCAATCCTGATCGCGAGGGCGATGAGCAGCATCGGGATCGCCATAACGAGGAGCGCGCTGGCGGCGCCGAGGATGTCCACGCCGCGCTTGATCCAGAGATTCCAGCCCCGAATACGGCTCGCGCGCACGCTGATCAGCGGCACGCCGTGCAGTTCGTTGATCTGCACGCGGCCAAGCGAGAGTTCAAAGACGTCCGGCACGAGTTGGAAGCCGACATCCGCGTCCCGACAGGTCGTGATAACGCCGAGGATGCGCTCATGCGCCTGCGGTGGCAGGGCGATGACGACCTCGGAGATGCCTGCATCCTTGATGACTTGCGCGAGGGCGTCGTTCTCGCCCAGCCGCTGAGGCCGCATGATGCTGCGGCTCGTCGCAATTGCCCACCCTTCCTCGACGGGGAGGTCATCCACGAAGCCGACGAGGTGGAAGCCGAGGTCGTTATTCGTTGCGAGATAACTCATCACCCGTTGCGCCGCCGGGCCGGAGCCGACGACGACCGCCCGCTCCACGCCGATGCCACGCTGCCAGAGTTGGTCGCGCACCAGCCGTCGGACGCCGCGTTCGAGCGCCACCAGAAGCAGGATCGCTCCCCACGCGTAGACGACGAAGAGGCGAGAAGAGACGAACTCCGGTTGCAGGAAAACAATCACCAGCACGGCGGCATTCGCAACTGTCACCGCGCCCCACGTCGTCGTTACTTCCGCCAGAAAGGTCGTCCCGCGCGGCAGGCGGTAGAGACCGCGCACACCGAACGCGAGCACGATCGCAGCGACCAGAAGAATGTTGTAGAAGCGATAATCGGTGAGACTCCGGTAATCATTTCCTTGAATCGCACCGCCAAATTGGGCTGTATAGCGCGCCCAGTATGCGAGCCGAAAGGCCAGCGCAACGGTCAAGGCGTCGAGGAGCATAAACGCGAGCATGCCGAGCGGTTCGAACCAGCGCGGATACGCGGCTCGTGCGGTATGCGCGAGCGGCGCAGGGAGCGATTCGGTACATTCTCGCTCGATCACTGACACGATAGTGTCTCACCTCCACCAATTTGCTCTCTCAAGCGCCGGATTCCCCATTTCCAGCTTTCGCGGCTGAGTATAGCATACAGCAAAGTGTACGTACAGCAAAAATGGCGATAATCCGCACGGAAGTGCGAAACGAAGTGACGCGTACCGATCTGAGTACTGAGTGCGATCTGACCCTCTCAGCACTCAATACTTACGTGAGGGCGACGGAGACGCGGCGGGTCTGGAGAAAGCGGCGGACGAGCCAGAGAAGGGCAACGGGGATAAGCGTGCAGTAGGCCTTGCCGATCACCTGACCGGTGATGAAATTGAGTGAGCCGAAGGCGAGATAGAGGAAAATCGCGCTGTCCACGATGTCGCCAATCGTATTCGCGACGATCATCGCGATCAGCCAGAATCGCTGCCGCATCGGTGTGTAGATTGTGAAGTCCGCCAATTCGCCCAGGAGAAAGGCGACGCCGCTGGCGAGGGCGAACTGCCTGGAGATGAACGCGGAGATGAACGCGCCGATCAGGATAGCGACCACGGCCCACCAGCGGCCGAGTGTATCCTGCACGAGATCACGGAACTCGAAGCAGAGGCCGGCAAAGAAGACACCAGCGGGGGCCATCAACCCGAAGCCGACCGAGACGATACCGAACCGTGCAATCGCCCAGTTCGCCGCGACAATCGCACAAACATATCCCGTGAGCAGGAGGAAGCCAATGGTGCGCCGGTGGAGCGTCATCCGTGCGGCTCCCGGACGACCTTCGCACTGGCGGTGATCGTGATACCGCCGCGCGGTTTCTGCACGACGGTCGTGCGTACCCACCA
>JALYUS010000452.1 GCA_030853625.1 Chloroflexota bacterium | reverse complement strand
CTCGTACTCACGTTGATACGACATACCAATCCCCCTCCGCGTCACGCATGTGCGCCCGTTGGGCGTCATCAATCCCGAAAGCGTGCTACCGTGCAGTCCGCAGCGCGACCGACTTGAAGGCACGGGTCGTTTCCATGATCGCCGTCTCCACCGGCAAGCGTTCCATTGAGGAGGCACCGACGAAGCCAGCTGCGTCGCAGCGCGCGAGCACGTACGCAGAGTCTTCCGGTGTCGCTATCGGGCCACCGTGGCAGAGCAGGATCACCTCGGTATCGACGCGCCACGCCGCCTCGCCGATGGCCTGCACCGCGTCGGGGGCGTCCGCCAATTGCATCGCATCGGATTTCTCGAGGCCGATCGTGCCGCCAACCGTTAGGCCCATGTGCGCGATGATCGCGTCCGCCCCCGCCTCGGCCATTACCGTCGATTCGTCCGGGTTGAAGACGTAGACGACGGTGAAGAAGCCCATCGTATGCGCGAGGCGGATCGCGTCCACCTCCTTGCCGAAGCCCATGTTCGTCCGCTCCAACTCCATGCGGAAGCGCCCGTCGATCAGGCCGACGGTTGGGAAGTTGTTGATGCCGGAGAAGCCGAGCGCGTCCAACTCCTTGAGGAAGTAGTCCATCTGCCGCAGCGGGTCGGTGCCCATGATCCCGGCGATCACGGGCGCGGCCTTGACGATCGGGAGCACCTCGCGCTCGCCCATCTCCTTGACGATCTGATTCGCGTCGCCATAGGCGAGCAGACCCGCGAGCGAGCCGTGCCCCGCCATCCGGTAGCGGCCGGAGTTATAGATGATGATCAGGTCCGCGCCGCCCGCTTCGGCGAATTTGGCGGAGATGCCCGTCCCCGCGCCCGCGCCGACGATGGGCTTCCCCTGGGCGACTTGGGCGCGCAATCGTTCGATGACCTGTTCTCGCGTGTACCGCATCGCGCCCCCTATGCCTTGGCGCGTGCGCCGACGAATTCGAGCAGTTTCGCCGCCGTCGCGTCCGCAAACTCCGGATCGTTGATATTGCAGTCCAGTTCGCTCACCGGGATATCGGGACGGAGGTTAGCGCGGATCGCGTCGTACAAAGCCCCGTCCGCCTCCGGCCACCAGAATTCGCCGCCGGGGCTATCGAGTTGCGAGACGCCCTTGAGCGGCAGAAAGACCGTCACGGGTGCCGTGCTCAAATTGACCTTCTCGGCGAGGATACGGCCCAAGGCCGCGTTCTCTTCGACGTTGGTGCGCATCAGCGTGACGCTCGGATTCCATTCATAGAGGATGCGGCCCCGATATTTCTCCGGCACCGTCTCCGGCCCGCCGAAGTTCGCCATGTCCAGGCAACCGGGGGCAACGACCTGCGGCACGCCCGCGAGCGCCGCCGCCTCGAGCCGGTGCGGCCCTGCCGCGAAGACCCCGCCGGTCAGTTCGTCCGCCCATTCGGTGGTCGTGACGTCATAGACGCCCGCGATGAAGCCATCCGCGATCAGGCTCTCCATCGTCTGCCCGCCCGCGCCGGTGGCGTGGAAGACGAGCACTTCGTACCCCGCCCCCTCCATCGTCGCGCGCGCCCGCTCGACGCAGGTCGTGGTGTTGCCGAACATACTCGCCGCGATCAGCGTCCGCTCCTCCCGGTCCGGCATCTCGGTCTCGACCATGCCGACAATCGCCCCCGCCGCGTTCATGAAAATCGGCGTCGAGATGCGGTTCAAGCCCGCGACATCGACGACCGAATACATCATCGTGACGTCCTTGGTGCCGACATAGGGGCGGGTATCGCCCGCCGCGACGGTGGAAACGACGATCTTCGGGAAGCCGACTGGCAAAGCCCGCATCGCGCTCGTGCCGATCGTCGTGCCCGCCGTGCCGCCGAGGCCGATGATGCCGTCGATGCGCCGCTCGGCGTGCAACCGGGCGGCGACCGCCGCCGCGCCGCGCGTCATCGCCGCCATGGCGCGCGCCTTGTCCCCGGAGGAGCGCAGCGCGGCGATGTCGTCCCCGCCCGCCCGCGCCACGTCGTCCCGCCC
>JALYUS010000416.1 GCA_030853625.1 Chloroflexota bacterium | reverse complement strand
TGGCACGCGCTATGAAGCGACGCGGGTGCATCGCCAACCAGGGAGTAAACCGCCCCGTCGAATGATCGAAGAATCGAAAATCCCTTGACATCATCCATAGAATCTTCCCTAAAAGGAAGGGGGAGTGAGCCTCCGCGAGATCAGGGCGTATGGGGGAAGGCCACGACATTGCGATGAGTCACCCCCTCCTTTTAGGGAGGGGGCAGGGGGTAGGTTTCTCACGGCATCGCTGTCGCCGGATACGATCCGAAAACGGTCACGATGTCCGCGCGGGATCGCAGGCGGTCGAGCGCTCCGGCGACCACCGGGTCCTCGCGATGCCCCTCGAACTCGATCAGAAAATAGTACTCGCCCATCGTCATTTTCTGCGGGCGGCTCTCGATGTGAATTAATTGGATCTGGCTCTGCGCGAGTTCCGCCAGACAGGCCTGGAGCGAGCCGGGGACATTGCGCTGCGTTGTGAAGACGAGACTCGTCTTGTCGTGCCCCGTTGGGGGATGATCGGCGTGCGAGAGGACAATGAACCGCGTGAAGTTGCGCTTCTCATCTTGAATGTCTGATGCGAGCGGCGTCGCGCCGAAAAGTTCCCCGGCGCGCTGCGTGCCAATCGCCGCCTGATCGCACGCGTCGTCCCGCATAACCTGTTCGACAGCCCCCGCCGTGGAGAGCGCCGCGACCGTGGAGACGCCGGGCAGCAGGCGGTCGAGAAAATGGCGACATTGCCCGAGCGCCTGCGGATGCGAGATGACGCGCGTGATGCCGGTAATGTCGCTACCGGGCCTGCCCCACAGGAGATGCCGCACGGGGAGGATCGCTTCGCCTCGAATACGCAGTGGCGTCTCATGGATGAGGATGTCGAGTGTCGCGCTGACTGCTCCTTCCAACGAGTTCTCGAACGGGAGTACACCCTCGGTCGCGACGCCGGTCTCGACGGCTTGCGCGACCGCCGGGAAACTGGGGAACGGTATCGCCTGGAAGTCCCCCTCCTGCCCGTGTGCGTAGCGCGTCGCGGCCTCTTCGCTGAATGTTCCCATCGGCCCGAGATAGGCGATCCGCCGTGCCGCGTCATTCATCCGGCTCTCCTCCCGATCCATTGTGCAATCCGCCGAGACAATCGTGGCGCATTTGGCGATCTCCGCAAATTCCATCATGAGCGGAGAAAACCGTCGTGCTGCCGTTGACAAGCGCCTTCACAGGTGGTACACTTTGCCCAATTCAGGGTGTATGTACAGTTTGCAAGTACCGTGCGAGAGATGTGCTCGGACTGTAGTATATACCGAGAATCGGTGATGGAACGGTATCGGCAAACGTGGCGCCTGCCACGGTAGGGACATCGCAATGCTTCCACCACATTGCCTCTGAATCGCACCATACGATGCACGCGGAACGATGGTGGAGTATGGAACCACTCATACCGTACCAACTGCTGCGGCAGTTTGGTGGCACGTCGGATGCGAATCCGTTGACATAACGCTGCTGGTAAGCGTGTTTCATCCCAACATTTCGGACGCCCCCTGCTGCTTAGGTGGGTATCGCCGGTAGAGACACTCGGCACCCTCGGAAAGGCATGCCCGCATGGATCTCCTCGAGCGTTTAGAGGCATATCGTTTAGAAGAGCGCAACCTGGCTTGGACCGGCACTTTTTCCGCGTACTTCGAGATGGTCACGAAGCAACCGTCTACCGTGCGGCTCTCCCACGCGCGGATTTACCACATGATTCTCGATGCCGGCACCTCGCCGAACAGTGACGGCACGGTGCATTACCATTTCTTCGACGATGAGATTTACGGCGTGGATCATACGCTTCAGCAGATCGTTGAATATTTCCGCTCGGCGGCCTCGCGGCTCGAAGTCCGCAAGCGCATCCTGCTCCTGATGGGGCCGGTCGGCGGCGGGAAGAGTTCGATTGTCAGTCTGATGAAGCGCGGGCTGGAGCAGTATTCGCGTACCGACGATGGCGCGGTCTACGCCATCAAGGGGTGCCCGATGCACGAGGAGCCATTACATCTCGTGCCCGACACCCTGCGCGCGGAGATCGAGCGCGAATACGGTGTCTATATCGAGGGCGATCTCTGCCCGCGTTGCCGATACGAGTTGGA
>JALYUS010000428.1 GCA_030853625.1 Chloroflexota bacterium | reverse complement strand
CGCACCCATACTGGCAGTATTGGTGGCCGCAGGGGCACATGCTCGGCTGGGAAAACCTCTTCGTCCATGAAGTCGCCCATTTCCTCGGCGCGGTCACGGGCGCGCACGCGGTCGCCCCGATCGGCGCGACCTTTGCGGATGGCTATCAGGCGGCGGTCATTTGCGACGCAATCGTCGCGTCGTCTGAACAAGGGTGTCGTGTGCCAGTCGCGCCAGTGCCGGTAGCATAGGTTTCAGCCTGGGTCCCCGATTGCGAGAAGATGTCTACGGGGAGATCGCAGGCTGAAGCCTCCACTACCATGTCCGATCACGCGGCGGCTGAATGGAGTGCGTCGCGCTCGCCGGGGTCTTCGGTGCCGACATAGAGATGGTCCCGCGAGACGAGCGGCGTCGTGCGAACGGGGATGCCCGCAATCGTCTCCGCCACACCTGCCTGCGCGGGGTTGAGCAGCACGAGTGCGGGTGCGCTGCCGAACCGCTCTTCATAGCGCTCCACCGCCGCCTGCACTTTCGCCTGGAGCGGACGCTTCCGGTCGTTGTCGAACCATATAAGAAACATGATTTCCCTCCATCGGTCAGTTCGGTCTGCTGGCAGTATACCAGAACATGCGTTCGCGTTGCAAGAAACGGACTGTACGTGCAAAATGAACGTACAGGGAATTTCGATCCGCATGCGCGTATGGTCGGGAAAATTGTGGATAACTGCCCGTGGAATTGGGGATAATCCGTGGACGATGTGGGTAATACTGTACGTACATTGCGGATAACTCGATGGATGCGACGGATGCCGATAATCGCCGGGGGATCATGAGCGAGCGTTGTTCGCCAGCCGAATCACTCTCTGCGCGTCCGCTGCCATCCCAGGGCCATGTTTCGGTCCTGCAAGAGGCGTCTATCGGTTTGCTTGCGCCCGCACCGGGAACGCTGCTACTCGATGGGACATTCGGCGGAGGCGGGCATACGCGGGCACTCCTCGATGCATCCGCGCCGGATGGGCAGGTCCTCGCGCTCGATGCCGATCCGGACGCGATCGCGCGGGGTGCCGCGCTGCATGTGGAGTTCGGCAACCGGCTCATCCTGCGTCATGCGAACTTCGCGGTGATGACTGAGGCCGCCGCAGCGATCGGCTGGCAGCCGGGGACGATCGCGACGATCCTGCTCGATCTCGGCCTCTCGTCGTTTCAACTCAGCGATGCGGCGCGTGGCTTTTCCTTCATGCACGATGGGCCGCTCGATATGCGGTTTGACACCACGCGCGGCCAGACGGCGGCGGAGGTCGTCAACACCTGGGACGAGACGGCGCTGGCGGACCTCTTCTGGGCCTATGGCGAGGAACCGGCCTCCCGGCGCGTCGCGCGGCAGATCGCCCAACGACGGGCAACACGGCCCTATGAAACGACGCTCCAACTGGCGGAGACCGTCGTCGGCGCGAAGGGCGGGCGACGCGGGCGGATCCATCCGGCGACGCAGGTCTTTCAGGCGCTCCGCATCGCGGTCAATGATGAGGTTGGCGCACTGGAGCGGGCGCTGATCGCGGCGCGCGATCTGCTGCGACCCGGCGGGCGGCTGGCCGTCATTTCGTTCCATTCGCTGGAAGATCGGGCCGTGAAACTCTTCTTCCGGCACGAAGCGAGCGCGACCGAGCCGGACATGCTGCCACGCTCCGTACCCGTGCAGCCGCTGGCGCGTGTGCCCAGCCTGCGTATCCTCACGCCGCGCCCGGTAGCGCCGACTCCGGCGGAAATCGCCGCGAACCCGCGCGCGCGGAGCGCCAAGTTGCGCGTCGCCGAAAAGCGCGCGCCGGACGGAGGCGCCTGATGCTCTTTCCTGCCCGAACGCGCACGACAGTCACCCGTATTCGCGTGCCAATGGCCGTGCCAATGACGGAGGATGCGGCGCTCCCGATTGGCGCGCGCCTGGCCAGTGGCGCGCAGGGATTGCTCGCGCAGGCGCGCACAGAGGCGGTCCGTCGGATCGTCGTCTGGCTACTCGTGACGGCCTGCGTTGGCGTGCTGGGGCTTGCCTACTTATTTGAGACGAGCCATGTCGCCTCGCTCGCCAGTCAGCGGGCGACGCTCGAAGACGAGACCGCGAAAACGCGGGATGTCAACGCACGTCTGGCGGCGCAGGCGGCCGGTTTTCAGACCTTGAGCCGCGCGGACACGACCGCGCGCGATCAGGGACTGATGCCCGCGACGCCGCGCGCTATCGTCTACCTGACGTTGCCGGATGTGACGGATGCGCCACCGACGGCCGCCGCCGCGCCTTCACCAGTGCCCGGCCTGCGACAGCGCATCGTGAACGCGCTGACCGGCCGCGCGCGCGCCGAAAATAATGGGTTGACGATTACAGCAACGCCGGGGGCAAAACCATGAATAAAGGTGTGATTTCTGGATGGCGTATCGTCTCGCTCTTCTGCGTCTTCGCCCTCGTGACGAGTGCGATTGGCTGGCGACTTGTCTCCTTTCAGGTCGTCGGCAGCGAGCGGTTGCAGTTGCAGGGGCGGGATTTTCGCGTCCAGGAGCAGACACTGTTGCCGCGCCGCGGTCTGATCCGCGACCGGGGCGGTTTGGTGCTCGCGACGAACATCCCCTCGACGGACATCTACGTGACACCCAAGACCCTGACCGACCGTGACCGTGTCGGGCTTGCACAGGAACTCTCGGCGATCCTGACGATCCCGCTCGATACCGTCTATGCCCGCGTCAACAACACGAATGTGGAGTGGTCGCTCGTCGCCCGGCAAATTGATGACGTGACCATCGCGGCGATCAAAGCGCGGTTTCCGCCGAAGGATCATCCGGAGCTCATCTACCAGGAAGTGCCGAAGCGTACATACCCGAATGGGTCATTTCTCTCGCCGCTGCTCGGCTTCACGAATGCCAGCGGCGCCGGTGTCTACGGGGTCGAAGGGCGGTACAACGATCTCGTTGGCGGCGAGCCGGGTACGCTTGTCGCCGAGACCGATGTCGCGCGCCAACCGCTTGCCTTCGGCGAGCAGCAGTATCGCGCGCCGGTCGAAGGTGCGGATCTCACGCTGACGATTGATGCGGCGATCCAGCGCATGGCGGAAGATGAACTGGCGCGGACGATCAGCGAGCAGGGCGCGGTCGGTGGCACGATCCTCATCATGGACCCAAACAGCGGTGCGATCCTCGCCTCCGCCTCCGCGCCATCGTACGATCCGAACGCGTACAACCGCGCGGACCCGCAGAGTTACCTCAATCCCGCCGTGAGCGCGACCTATGAACCGGGGAGCACCTTCAAGATTTTCACGATGGCCTCCGGCTTGCAGACCGGCGGCATCACGCCACAGACGACCCTGATTGATAATGGCTTCGCCAAAGTCGAGACGGACACGATTTATAACCTCAATCACACAGCATGGGGCCCGGAGACGATGGAGCAGGTATTGGAGCGTTCATCGAATGTCGGTGCGTCATACATTGCGAAGCGGACGGGGAAAGAGAACTTCTACGGAATGCTGCGGCAGTTCGGGATGGGGCAGAAGACGGGTGTGGATCTCGATGGCGAGGAGATCGGCATCGTCCGCTGGCCCGATAACCCGACGGCGATCTGGCACCCGATTGACCTCTACACCAATTCGTTCGGGCAGGGGCTGACTGTCACGCCGTTACAGATGGTCACCGGCGCCTCCGCGATCGCAAATGGCGGGACGCTGTATACTCCGTACGTCGTGGGCCGCGTCGAGCGGCACGGCGATCTGATTCAGGATCGCCAGCCGCAGGCGGTCCGTCAGGTCATCCGACCGGAGGTTGCGGCGTCGGTGCGGCAGATGATGACTGAAGCGGAGCACAACGCCCTCGCGAGTAAAGTGAACCTGCCGGGGTATGATATCGCAGCGAAGACGGGAACGGCACAGATTCCGGACCCGAAGACGGGGACCTATGATCCGAATAAAACGATCGCCTCGATCATCTCTTTTTTCCCTGCCGAGAAGCCGCTCTTCACCGTGCTCATCAAGATTGATCAGCCGCAGAAGAACGCGCTCGGCGGTGATGTCGCGGCGCCCGCGCTCGGCAGGCTGGCGGGCCAACTGCTGCGCTATGCCGGCGTTCCACCCGCGCCGCAGAGGACGCCATGATCCGGTTGCGTGATGTCCTGACCGGCGCGAGCGGCACACAGGGAGCGGCGTTGGCGCTGCCGTCGGATTTCCTCTTCCCCGCGATCGTCATTGACTCCCGCCAGGTGACGAAGGACGCGCTCTTTTTCGCCCTGCCCGGCACGGCAACCGATGGGCACGCCTTCATCGGGCAGGCGGCGGAGCGAGGCGCGGCCTGTGCGATCGTGCGTGCGGATTGGCTCGCGGAGGCGATCGCGGCGGGGAATCCGCCGCCGCTGCCGGTCATCACCGTCCCGGAGACGCTGACCGCGTTGCAATCGCTCGCGTCATGGTGGCGTACACTCTATCCGGCGCCGCTTGTCGGCGTGACCGGGAGCGTCGGCAAGACGAGCGCCAAGGAACTGATTGCGACGGTCCTCAGCCGCCGCTACCGCGTGCTGCGCAATCCCGGCAATCTGAACGCGATCACCGGCATGCCGCTCGCTCTGCTCGGGCTAACACCGGATGTACAGGTCGCGGTCCTTGAGATGGGGTTATATGACGCCGGTGATATTGCGACGATGGTGAAGATCGCGCGGCCCCGCATCGGTGTCGTCACGAACGTTGGGGTGTCGCATGCCGAGCGGCTCGGCTCGCAGGAGGCGCTGATCGCGAACAAAGGCGATCTCGTCGCCGGCTTGCCACCGGACGGCTGCGCCATCCTCAATGGTGACGATCCAAATGTGCGCGGCATGCGGTCGCGCACTACCGCGCGGGTCATCACCTATGGTCTGAACGATGACAACGACATCCATGCGTCGGATGTCGAGAGTGAGGGATTGTCCGGCATCGCCTTCCGGTTAATGCTGCCCGGCGAGCGAGCGGTCCGTGTCCGGCTGCCCCTGCTGGGGCGACATAGCGTACACACTGCGCTGGCGGCGACAGCGGTCGCGCGGGAGTTCGATCTCGCATTGCCGGACATTCTCGCCGGCCTTGAAGGGGAGCAAACCCAATTGCGCCTGTATACCGTGCCGGGGCCGAATGGCGCGATCCTGATTGACGATACATACAACAGCAGCCCGCAGTCCACGCTCGCCGCATTCAATTTGCTCGAAGAACTCGATGCATCTCGACGGATCGCCGTGCTGGCGGACATGCTGGAACTCGGCGTTTACGAGGTCGAGGGGCATACACTGGTCGGGCAGCGGGCAGCGGCGGTCGTGGATCGGCTCTACACACTCGGGAGCCGGAGTGCGATCACGGCGGAAGCGGCGACGATGGCCGGGATGCCGAAAGAGCACGTTTTTGTCTTCCTTCCCGACGGTATGGACGCACTCGCGCGGCAGTTGCGGGCGGAGTTACGGCCCGGAGATGTCGTGCTAATCAAAGGCTCGCGTGGGATGCATATGGAAACAGTCGTTGACGCATTACGGCCCGAAACAGTTTCCGAGACGAAGCCTGTCTCGACGGAGAGCGCGAGCACACGAACGCAACCGGGTGGCGAGGCATGATCGTGCCGCCATCGCTTGCTGTCATCATCCTGCGTACCGAGGTGCTGCCCGCCCAACCACGGGCGAACCTCGCGGCATCGCTCGCATTGGGGGCGGTCGCGTTTGTGATGACCGTCATTATCGGACGGCCGATCATCGCGACACTCAAACACCACAAGATCGGCAAGCGCATCCGTGTCGAACTGCCGGAGAGCCATATGGTAAAGATGGGCACGCCGACGATGGGCGGGATCATGATTGCCATCAGCGTCGTCCTGCTCACGGCGATCTTCAACCTCGTCGGACGGCTTTCGATGCTGCTGCCGCTCGGTGTGCTGCTCGCCTGCGCGGTACTCGGCGCGGTGGACGACATGCTCAATCTGGTCGGCGGCACGCGCAGCGGCCTGACGGCGCGCTTCAAATTCGCCTGGCTCTTCTTGTTCGCGGCGGTGGCGGCGTGGGTGCTCTATGGCCCGCTCGGCCTGCATAACATGTTTATCCCGTTTATCGGGAAATTTGACATCGGGCTCGTCTATTTTCCGATTGCGCTCATCGGCATCATGGGCTTCGCGCACGCCGTCAATCTGACCGACGGGTTGGACTCACTCGCCGGTGGCACGGCGGCCATCGCCTATATCGTGTACGGGATCATCGGCTATTTGCAGGGCCAATTGCAGGTCGTGACGTTCTGCTTCACGATGGTCGGGGCGCTGATCGGCTTCCTCTGGTACAACGCGCATCCGGCGCAGGTCATCATGGGCGATACCGGGTCCCTCGCTATCGGCGCGGGGCTGGCGGTGGCGGCCTTCCAGACCGGGCAGTGGCTCATTTTGCCCGTCGTTGGTTTCGTTTTCGTTTTCGAGACGCTCTCCGTGATGCTCCAGGTCGGCTATTTCAAACTCTCGCACGGGAAGCGCATCTTCAAGAAAGCGCCGATCCATCACCATTTCGAACTGATCGGCTGGTCGGAGACGCAGGTGCAGATGCGATTCTGGCTCGTCGGTATCGCGGCGGGAATGCTCGGCATCGCCCTCGCGCTTTCGTAGGGGATTTGGCATGACGGAGCAGACGGCACAATTGCATCTGCGCGGCAGGCGCGCCCTCCTGATTGGCCTCGGCCTCCATGACGGCGGAACGGGCGTGGTGCGCTATCTCGCCCGTGCGGGGGCGGCTGTCACCGTGACGGATCGGCGGGACGCGGCGGCGCTCGATGCGGCAATCCGCTCGCTGGATGGCCTGCCCGTGACCTACCGGCTCGGCGGGCATGCGGGTATTCAGGTCCGCGACTATGACCTCGTCGTGCGCAATCCCGCCGTGCCAACAGATGCGCCACTGCTCGTGGAGGCGCGCGCGGCGGGTATTCCGGTGGAGATGGAGATGACGCTCTTTCTCGCCGCCTGCCCTACGCCGGTGATCGGCGTCACGGGAACGAAAGGGAAGACGACGACGGCGCTCTGGATCGGCGCGATGCTCCGGCAGTGGAAACCGGACGCGGTTATCGCGGGGAATATGGGCATCTCCGCGCTTGACGCGCTCCCGGCGATCACGCCCCAGACACCCGTCGTGCTGGAACTCTCCTCGTTCCAACTCGAAGCGATGGGCGAGCGCGGGCTGAGTCCACCGGTCGCAGTCATCACGAACCTCTCGCCGGATCATCTCGACCGCTATCCCACCTTCGATGATTACGCGGCGGCGAAGTGGGCGATCGCGCGGTATCAGACGGCGAACGGCACGCTGATTGTGCCCGCATGGATGTCCGATGATGCCCGCACTGATCGCGGTGTGGCGTTCCTTGCGGAGCGGGTGAGCGAAGCCCGCGCGCAGGTGATGCCATTCGGCGCATTGCCACCCGTGGCGGGCTATCCGCCTGGCTCGTGGTGGATCGAGGATGCGGACACACTCCTGTGGACCGATGGCAGCCGGTCGTACCCGCTCGGGCGAGGGAGCGATCTCGCGCTGCCGGGGGCGCATAACCGGATCAACGCGTGCGCGGCGGCGGCGGCGGCGCTCGCCTCTGGCGCGCCGGTGGATGCGGTGCGCGCCGGACTCCGAGCATTTCGCGGTACGCCGCATCGCTACGAAGACCTCGGTGTGGTGCGCGGTGTCCGATTCATCAATGATACCGCCGCGACCGCACCGGCGGCAGCGGTCGTCGCGCTCCAGACGACGCCCGCGCCGGTGATCCTGCTCGCTGGCGGGTCGGATAAAGGGCTTGATTTCACCGCTCTCGCGGACGCAATGATCGGCGCGAAGGCGATTATCCTCTTTGATGGCCGCGTGCCGACGCCCCTCGCGGCGATGCTGCACGCGCGTGGCTATGCGG
>JALYUS010000423.1 GCA_030853625.1 Chloroflexota bacterium | reverse complement strand
TTGCTCATTGCTCTCCGAAGGAGACGTATGTTCACCGATGCAATCCGCGCGCTGCTCGACGTGTCGCGTGTCGGCACGCTGGGGACGACGAACCCGGACGGGACGCCGCTTCTCACACCGATCTGGCACGCGCGTGCGGGCGATGAAATCTGGCTCGTGATTGGGCCGAGGAGCCTGAAGACGCGCAATATCCGGCGCGATCCACGCGTCACATATGTCGTGATGGACGAGAGCGGCTATACGTACGTGACGATTCACGGGCGGGCGCGGCTGGAAAGCGGCGAGGATGGCGCGAAGCCACGCGAAATGGCCATCCGCTATCTCGGCGAGCAGGCGGGTAGGCGATTCGCGGAGCGGGACTACATCAGGGAGGAGATCGTCTGCCGGATTGTGCCGGAAAAGGTTCGCTGGCGGAGCGCCGAGTGATTCGAGCCGAAACTGGTCGGGTGCATGGCGTTACCGGTAGAACGATGGCGCCACGATCCGTGTGTAATGCCTGCGGTGTATTCGGGAGCAGAGTGCATGCGTGCCATGCTGTAAGAGATTGCCGATCCACCGGCGTGGCCGTGACAATCGGCGATAACGCGGCGCTTCCACAGCGGTTGGGGAATACTCCTCGATCTGTGCGACGAGCGCATCCACCTTGCCGACATCTTCGACAAGCGATCGCAGCGATTGGTCGAGATACTCCCGGAGGTGCGCCGCCTCTGGCAGGTGCTGCGTTTTCCGGGTCAACTGTGACGCAGCAAGCATCGCGACGGTGAGGTGCGTCCGCATATCAATCAGTTCGTCGTGTTCGATACCCAGGCTGTTTTCTGTCTCGTCCGTCATCGTGGCCCTCGCAGTCGCAGGTGCGACATTCTTGTTATTCCATCTAAGGCAAGAATGCTGCCACAAGAAATAGCCCATTGCAAAGCGGAGAATGTGCGACCAACCGCGTTTGCGCGCCGCCACGCGGTGGGGCGGTCTCTCTCTTGCAGAGGATGTGCGGACGGTAGGAAACCGATCATAGGAAATCGAGGCATCTATGGGTATGGAAGTTCGCGTTGGGCCATCCGTTGTCACGATTAATCAGAGCAGCACGTTTCTGGTGACGCGGGAGGATGGCACGATCGAGGCGGGGGGCGAACTCGGTCTTTTCGCGCAGGATACACGCTTCGTCAGCCATTACGAAATGGGCATCAACCGGTCGCCGTGGACACTTCTCAACGGCGGTGCGATCTCGTATTCCACTGCCCGCTGGTATTACACGAACCCCGAGGTCGAAACTGCGGCAGGCACGCTCCCCGCACGCGCCGTTGGTATGTGTGTCGAACGGGAAATCGGTCACGGTGTCTGCGAAGAGATAACGATCACGAACTATAGCCTCACACCCATCGCATTTCAGTTCGAGATCATCATCCGCTCCGATTTCGCCGACATCTTCGACGTGCGCTGGCACAAACTGATTGATCGCGGCATTATCCGCTCCCATTGGGATGACCGCAGATGCACGCTCCTCAATACCTATCATCACGGCGATTTTCACCGGCGCTTCCTGTATCGCCTGCGTGACACGACGACGGAGCCGCGCTTCTCGAATGGCCGCATCCTCTTCGATGTCGCCCTCGCACCGCAGACCGTATGGCACGCGCAGGCCGATCATGTACCGATCTTCGGCGCCGATGTCCGCGATCCCGTCAATGATCTGGAGCAACCTGTCGGCATCAGTCCCCACATGCGGGCGATGCAGGAGCGGTGGAAAAGCGTCACGGCGAATTGTACGAGCGACAATATCCATTTCAACCACTCCTTCGATCAGTCCATTGACGACATGGGCGCATTGCGCATCTACGACCAGGACTATTCAGAGGATGCGTGGATCCCGGCAGCGGGCGTGCCGTGGTACGTGACGATCTTCGGGCGGGACAGCCTGATCGCCTCCTTGCAAACGATGATGATTCATCATCCCTTTGCGCTCGGCTCGTTGCAGCGGCTCGCCGAGCATCAAGCGACTGAGATGGACGACTGGCGCGACGCTGAGCCGGGGAAAATCCCGCACGAGATCCGTTTCGGCGAACTGGCGCACTTCCACAAAATCCCGCATACGCCGTACTACGGCACCGCCGATGCCACACCGCTCTATCTCATCACGCTCCACGAGACCTATCTCTGGACGGGCAATGCGGGTCTCCTCGAACGCTATCGCGAGGTCGCGGAGCGTTGCCTCGCATGGATTGATCGGTACGGTGATCTGGATGGCGACGGCTTCCAGGAGTACCAGACGCGCTCGTCGCTCGGCTACCACAACATGGCCTGGAAGGACGCGGGCAACGCCGTCGTCTGGCCGGATGGCGCCCAGGTCGCCCTGCCCATCGGCACGTGCGAGTTGCAGGGGTACGTCTACGACGCGAAGCGGCGAATGGCCGAGGTATACACCGTTCTCGGTGAGGACGCGCGTGCCGGGCAGTTGCGCGCCGAGGCGGAGACGCTCAAACAGCGCTTCAACGAGGTTTTTTGGATCGAGGAGGAGGGGACATACGGCTTCGCGCTCGGCGGCCCGGAGAAGCGGCTCATCCGCACGGTCGCGTCGAATGCCGGGCACTGCCTCTGGAGCGGCATCGTCCCGCCCGATCGAGCCGATCGGGTAATCGCACGGCTGCTCGCGCCCGATATGTTCAGTGGCTGGGGAATCAGGACAGTGAGCGATCTCAATCCGGCTTTCAATCCGTTCGACTATCAACTTGGCTCAGTCTGGCCGCACGACAATGCGATCATCGCGGCGGGCATGGGGCGGTACGGCAATACGGCGGGGCTGCACCGTGTGGCAAAAGCGATCCTCGACGCGCAATCCGGGTTCGACCGCTACCGGCTACCGGAACTGTTCGCCGGGTTGCAGCGCGATGAAACGAGTTTCCCCGTCCAGTACCTCGGCGCGAATATTCCGCAGGCATGGGCGGCAGGCGCGATTTTCATGCTGCTGCGCGCCATTCTCGGTATCACAGCCGATGCGCCCCATAATCGTCTCGTCGTCGCCCCAATCCTGCCGGACTGGCTGCCGCGTCTCGACCTCAGCAATCTCCGCATCGGTGATGCACGCCTCCATCTCCGTTTCTGGCGGGAAGGCGACGTCTCGCGCTGGGAACTGATGGATCAGTACGGCGAACAGACCATCGAAGTCGTTGACGGTCGCTCAACTCCGGTAGCGTAGGCTTCCGCTTGGACACCAATAAGGGCGCCCGTTGTGGGCGCCCTCACTGACGTGCATGTGGCGTTTAGTAGCCGCTGGCCCGCCGCTTCTGGAAGCAATCGCGGCAATAGACCGGGCGATCACCGCGCGGCTGGAACGGCACCTGTGTCGTCTGGCCGCAATCGGCACAAACCGCGTCGAACATCTGGCGCGGCGGGCGATCGCTGTATCCACCGCCGCCACTGCCACCACTGTAGCCACCACCACCACCGCCGCCGCCATAGCCGCCATCGTTCCCGTAGCTGCTGCGGGTGCTGTAGCCGCCACCACCGCCGCCGCCGCCACCCTGAGCGGACTTGCGTGCGGAGCGGCAACTCGAACAGCGCGTTGGCGGGTTTAGCAGCCCACGACTCTGATAAAACTCCTGCTCGCCCTCAGTCCATGTGAACTGTTCGCCGCAATCACGGCACGTCAAAACCTTGTCCGTGAAACTCACCGGAACCTCCTCGATGGCCCCCGGCCATCAGACCAACAACAAACGACCGCCTGTGGAGAGGTTCGGTGCGTACCCGGCAAGGATTCGACGGACAATAACCAGAGCGACCCTGCGAACACGAGCGCAGTTAGCAAGCCTTCAATCTACTCCACACCACTATCATACTGAATCCCGGAGCATTTCGCAAGCCGAACGAGGAGCCGACGAGCCGGTAGCCGGTAGACAGTCGTCAGTAGGGTGCGGAGGCGCTGCGCGCATTTCTTTCTAACTACCGTCTACCGGTTACTGTCTACCGGCTACCGGCTCCTTCGTCCTTGACACCCCTTCCCCGCCGGTGCCACAATCCCATACGGCGTTCCCGTTACCGCAGAGGAGTAATTACCGTGAGTGATGCACCGTTCCGCATCGTCATGCACCCGCATCTCGGCCCGCCGCCTGCCGCTGAAACCATCACCATCACCGTGGATGGCGAACCGCTCGATGCCCGCGCGGGGGAGCCGGTGGCGGCGACGTTGCTCGCACACGGACGGCGTGTCTGCCGTACAACAGTCCGCGCGGGCGAGCCGCGTGGCGTCTTCTGCGCGGTCGGGCTTTGTGGCGATTGCACGATGCAGATTGACGGTGTGCCCGGCGTGCGCGCCTGCGTGACGCCGACCCGCGCGGGGATGCGCGTGGAGACGCAGCACGGCCTCGGTGCGTGGAGCGCCACGTTGCCGCGATGACCATCCATACCGAACTGGCCATTGTTGGCGGTGGCCCGGCGGGACTCGCCGCAGCGATCGAAGCGGCGCGCCGTGGCGTTCAGGTGACACTCGTTGACCGTGGCGAGCAGCCAGGCGGCGCGCTCGCCCTCCAGACACATGCCTATGAGGGGATCGGTCTGCACGGCGCCGCCATCGGCGCGCTACTCTGGCGTGCGGCGGAGGCGGCAGGTGCGATACTCCTGCCGCGCACGCTCGCGTGGGGGCTATTCGAGGATCACTCACTCGGTCTGGCGTTCAATCACGGCGCCGACAGCGAGTGGAGCGATTTGCTGCACGCGGAGGTCGTGCTCGTCGCAACGGGTGCGGTAGATCGCTTCGCGCCCTTCCCCGGTGCGACGCTTCCCGGTGTGATGACCGCGACCGCCGCAATGACCCTCATGCATCGCTGGCGTGTTCGACCCGGCACGCATGTCTGCATCGTTGGCGAGGCAGATCCGATTGCACGGCGCGTCATGCAGTATGTCCATGACGCGGGGATCAGCAATCGCTGGTTCCTGCCATCTGCCGAGGGAATCCGCGCGATTGCCGGGCCGGACGGCACGCTTGCCGCCGTGGAGCGATGGGACGGCGATACCCCTCTGTCGGACAGACCGGCCGATGCCCTGATCCTCGCAGAAGGGATGCAACCCGCTAATGAACTCGCCCGGATGGTGGATTGCGCAATGGTCTGGAGCGCGCCGCTCGGCGGGCATGTGCCGCGTCATGATGCCGGCATGCGGACGAGCATACCGGGCGTCTCCATCGCGGGGGATGCGGCGGGCGTCGGGGACGTGGGAAGCGCGATACTGCACGGGCGCATCGCGGCGGCGGCGATTGCCGACCGGCTTGGCAGGAAGAAGCGGGCATTCGGCGCCTTCCCCGTGGCGATCATCGCCGGCGCATTCCGGTCGGTGGACAGGGATGCGTGGCGGGCGGTGCGGATAGCGGAGGCGACGCGATGATAGATCTGACCGACATGACGATCTGCCGCTGTGAGGAGATCAGCAGCGCGGAGATCACCACGGCGATCAGCGAGGGCGCGCGGACGCTCAACGACGTGAAACGGCGGACGCGCGCCGGGATGGGGATGTGCCAGGGGCGCTGGTGCAGCCACGCGATCGCCGCGCTCGTCGTGGCAGAGACCGGTCAGCCACTGACCGCGCTCGCCCCGATGACCGCCCGCCCGCCGGTGCAACCGGTCACGCTTGGCGTGCTCGCCGATCTGGAAGGCGAATAACGCGTGGGTTTCGGTGAACTCCTCGGCCTGATCGCCGCAGTGATCTGGGCGACTTCCAATACATTGCTGCGCATGCAAACGGTGCGGCTCGGTGCGGTCGCGGTCAATTTCTGGCGCTGCGTCGTGACGATCCCGTTCTTTATCATCCTCTTTTTGATTGTCCGCGATCCCGGCACGCTCCGTGACCTCGCACCGCTCACCATTTTGTACATCATTCTTGGCGTCTGCATCGGCATGGTGACGGGCGATACCCTCCAGTACCACGCGATTAAATTGATCGGCGTCTCGCGTTCGATGCCTGTTTCCGGCTGTTTCCCGCTTTTCACGGTCTTTTTTGCCTGGCTGCTTAACGGCGAGCCGATTCGCGTGCAGGTGCTCGGCGGCGCGATTGTCGTCATGCTCGGCGTGCTGCTAATCTCGCTGCCGAAGCGGACACCGGCACGCATCGGGATCATTGCCGCGCCCGCCCCGGTCGTCGTGGATCGCACGAACGCGACGGGGATCGTCTTTAGCCTGGTCGCGGCGATCTGCTGGTCGCTCTCGACGGTCGTGCAGAGCAAAGCGCTCGCCCATTCTGACGCGATCACCGTCAATCTCATCCGCATGCCAGTCGCCGCCTGCGTGCTGCTAATCGCGTCGCGCGGGCGGGCGAACATCCCGCTCCGGCAGTTCGGCGCGCGTACCTTCCTCTTTCTTATCGTCATCGGTATCTTCGGCACCGGCCTCGCCAGCATCTCCTATCTCGGCGCGTTGAAGATCGCCGGGGCGGGCAAAACCGCCGTGCTCGGCGCGACCGCCCCCTTATTCGCGCTTCCCCTCTCGGTTCTCCTCCTCGGCGAGCGGCCCGGCCTGCGCGCCGTGATGGGGACGCTCCTCACCGTTCTCGGCATCGCCCTCGTCGTCTGGGCGTAGCCTGACTATTCGAACATCAATGCGGATTATCTTTATTCTCCTCATTTTATTATGTCCTTGACACATATAATATACTGAGATTCAAGAACGCCTTCCGCTCGTTGGGAGTGCCTCACAGCAGCGCGGTTCCCACCGTCCGCGCGGCTCCCGGCGCGAGAGGGCCACCATCGTTCGTGGAGGTAGAGAGACGCTTGGCTCTTTTGCTGTCGCTTTTTCGTTGCCATTTTTCGCGCCGTTTCACCCACCGGCTCACGCAGCGGTTGCTGCCCCTGGGCATGCTACTCTCCCTGATTATCACGAATCAGCCGACGAGCGCCGCTACGGCGTCGAACCCGAATAGCGATCCGCGCTTGCAGCAGGCGGTGATCTGGGCGACGCAACAGGTGAGCGCATCCCGACTCTGGCTCGATGGTGGCGTGACGCTCTGCGATATGTTCGTCGAGAACGCGTTTGGCGTCACGGCACAATATCCGACCGCGTATGATATGTACCTCGCACTCGGAAAATCCGGCGATCCGGCGCATCACACGCTCGCCGACCTCCAACATGCGCCGCCCGGCGCAATCGTCTTCTTTGATAAGAACGCCGGCAACTGGAACGACGGACATGTCGGTGTATTTGTCGGCAACGATCAATTTATCTCGGTCGTGACCGGCGGTCATGTCACGCAACACAGCGTCCAGCAGTGGAACGATCATACATCGCCTTTTCTCGGCTGGGCGTATCCGCGCGCCGACTGGCCGGGATACGGCACAGCCAGGCCGTTCAGCCGCCCGACACCGACTGCGGTAACAGCGCCGACTGCCCGACCCGTGCTGCCCACCCCGTTACCACAATCGGTTGACTATGCCGCCCGCACATTTCAGAAGCAATGGCACACGGACGAGGCGATCGCGCCGAATCTCTGGGGGCCGTCGCTCGTCGTCCCGAAGCCGGAGGCGTACCGTGATCTACCCGGCGGCTATCGCCTCGTTCAGTATTTCGATAAGGGGCGGATGGAGTTGGCGAATCCAAAAGATGGTACAGTCACGAATGGCCTGCTCGCTACCGAACTAATCACCGGCCAGATTCAGATCGGCAATGACACCTTCGAGTCACATGACCCCGCCGCCATCCCCATCGCGGGCGACCCGGACTCTCCCGGCCCGACGTATGCGACCCTCAATGGCCGCGCGGCGACCCTGCTCGCTCCCGCATCATCGCACATCGGTATGAGCGTGAGCGCAACGGTCTCGGCGGCGGGCGATGTATCGGAAGCCGATCCAACCAGTAGCGCCGATGTGCGAAAGACCGCCAGAGCCGATACGACGCTGTCCGCCTACGACAGCGTGACGCAGCATAACGTACCCGCTGTATTCGCTGCCTATCGCGCCAGGACGGGTGTAGGCGTGATCGGCTACGCGAAGAGCGAGCCGTTCGTCGCGACAGTCAAGATCGCGGGCGTGCAGCGGCAGGTCATCACCCAGGTCTTCGAGCGCCGAGTGCTGACCTATAATGCCGCCAACAGCGACGCATTCAAGGTGGAGATGGGCAACATCGGCCAGCATTATTACCGCTGGCGGTACGGACAATAGCGATTGTGCCCGCTCGCGCGAAACGCGCTACCTCTTGACAGGCATGATAGATTACACGTGTAACCTTGCACGTGTAATCATCATCGCTAAGTCTGTCGAGGGAATGCTGTGTCCAGGCCACGCACGATAACAAGCACGGATGTCGCACGAGAGGCGGGGGTTTCGCGGGCGACCGTTTCGGCGGTCCTGAACGGGACGCAGGGCAATATCCGTGTCTCTGATGAGACGCGACAGCGCGTCCGTGCCGTCGCGGCGGCGCTTGGCTACTCACCCCACCCGGTCGCGCGGGCATTGCGACAGCAGCGAAGCCGGATGATTGCCTTCGTCCCGCGTACGATGCACGCGACGGAGTACGGGCATCCGATCGCCTACCAACTGAGTCTCCACACGGATCGCGCTGCCGCACGTCTCGGCTACCATGTCATCGAGGTCAGCCCGGAGGCGAGCGCCACCGATCACGACGAGGGATTAATTGACTTCTTACTGAGCCGCCGCCCGGATGGGGTCATTTTCGATGCGCCGACGACGACGCATGCGGTGGAAGCGATGGTCGCACGCGGGATTCCGGTCGTGCAACTGATGCGCCCGCAGTTCGCGGTCGCGACATCAACGATCACCGTGGACGCGGCGCGCGGCATCACCGATGCGGTGGATCATCTCGTCGCGCTCGGGCATCGCCGGATCGCCTATCTCGGCAGCGACGATCCGCATGTCGCGAACCGCTCTCGCCTCGCCTGTTTCCGCGCCGTGCTCGCCCGCCATGGCATCCCGGCGCCTGCGGAGTACATCGCGCTCGGGCCGGAATATACAACCGAACAGGGGGCCGCGCTGACGTGGCGGGTGCTGGGATGTTCCCCGCTACCGACGGCGCTCTTCTCCGGGGCTGATACCTTCGCGGTCGGCGCGTTGCACGCCCTCCATCAGGCGCGCATTCGGGTGCCGGACGCGATGAGCCTCGTCAGTTACGACGACGTCTATGCGGCGATGCTCTGCCCGCCGGTCACGAGCGTCGCACAGCCGCTGCGTGAGGTGGCGGAACGCGCGATCGCGCTGATTGTAGCGGTGATCGAAGGAGGTACGGACAGCCCACAGCCACCGACCCACGTCGTCTTGCCTACCGGCTTGAACATCCGCGCATCCACCTGGCCACCGTCCGAGGAATTGGTTCCCGTATCGCTCGTCGTCGGTCGGTCGGTGTACCGGCCTGGAGAAACAGGGGAGACATAATGGATACAGCACGGCACATTCGCATGACCCGGCGCACGGTCCTGAAGAGTAGCGTCGCCGCGACGGCGGCAATCGCTCTTGCGGCTTGCGGCGGCGCAGCCCCGACCCCAACACCGGCCGCCGCCGCGAAGCCGACCACCGGGACGAGCGCCACAACGAGCGCGAGCACGACGACCGGCGCGGCATCCAGCACCAGCCCGACCGTTGCGGCAGCGAGCGGCTCCGCCACCAGCCCCACGACCGCCGCTGGCGTCCAACCGAAGAAGGGCGGGACGCTGAAGATCAGCCAGCCGATTCCGATTACCCCGTTCGAGTTCCAGCAACTCGGGCCGCATACCGCGACGACGATCCTCGGCGTCTTCGACACGCTGATTCGCTACGATGCGAAACAGCAGCCCCAACCCTGGCTCGCGGAGTCCTGGTCATACAACGCGGACAAGACGGCATTGACCCTGAAACTGCGGCAGGGCGTGCTCTACCATACCGGGCGCGCCTTCACGAGCGACGATGTCAAGTTCAACCTCGAACGCGTGCAAGACCCGAAAGTCGCGTCGCAACTCGCCGGACAGGCGAAGACGATCACCGGCATGACACTCCCGGACAAACAGACGATCGTCCTCACATTCGCGCAACCGAACCCGGCGATCTTCGATGCTTTGAATATCCTCGCCATCCTCGACACGGAGACCGCTGCCAACCTCGATGGCGCGAAGCAGGTGATCGGTACCGGCCCGTTCATCTGGAAGGAGTATGTGCCCGGCAGCAAGGTCACACTCGTCCGCAATGATAAATACTGGCAGAGCGGCAAGCCGTATCTCGACGGGATCGAGTTGCTCATTACCGATGACAAGCAATCCATGGTCACTGCCGTAGAGAGCGGCCAGCGAGATCTCGCCTGGCAGGTGCTCCCGCAGGACCTCAGCCGGCTCAAAGGCAACGCGCAGGCCAGCAGCCTCGTCAGCGACGCAGGCGCGCAGTTCTATTATATCGGCGTCAATACCCAGGGGCAGGGCGTGACGGACAAGCGCGTGCGGCAGGCGTTCGATGCCGCGATTGATCGCAAGCGAATCACGGACACGCTGATTTTCGGTCTCGTGCCGCCGGATACGATTGCCTGGCCGCACGCATCGCCCGCGTACAACGCGACGATCGCGAACTCGGTTACGTTCGATCTCAATACGGCGAAGCAACTCTTTCAGGCTGCGGGTGTCGCGCCGAACACGACGTTCACGATTGAGGTCAACGCGCAGGACCCGATTAACGGGAAGATCGCGCAGATCGTCCAATCTGATCTCGGCACGATCAACATTAAGTTGGACATCCAATCGGTGGAGAACTCGGTCTTCCAACAGCGATTGCAGCAGGCCGGATTCAAGCAACTCTTCGCGAATACCGAGGGCTTCTCGAACTTCAATCCCGGCGCCTGGTTCATCACCGCCTATCCGGTGCGTATCCCGGATAACGCAGCGAAGTTTACTCCGCCCGAATATACCGACCTGATCAAAAAGATGCAGGTGGAATCTGATCCGACCAAATTGAAAGCGCTCTACGACAGCATGGATACGATGCTGATTGATGCGGCCTTCAACCTCTGCGTCTGCCAGGCGCCGCAGGGCTGGGTGCTGCAAAAGAGTGTCAAGGGATTCACGTACGATACCTTCAACTTCATCCAACTCGACGGCGTCTGGCTCGATAAATAGCGAGGGTTTGCGCGATGCTGCGATACATTATCCGGCGGATCGTCATGGCGCTGCCCACGCTGATCCTCGCGTCGCTGGCGATTTTCCTCATTCTCCGTCTTATTCCGGGCGATCCGGCAACGATCGTGGCGGGCAGCGACGCGACGCCCGCCCAGGTCGCCGCTGTGCGGAAAGACCTGGGTCTCGATAAACCGCTCGTCGCGCAGTATGCGATCTGGATCGGTCAGGTGCTGCGCGGCAACTTCGGCAACTCCTTGATCGGCAAGTACCCGGTCTGGGATCAGATTCGTCACGCCTACCCCGCGACGCTCGAACTGACGATTGCGGCGCTCCTGCTCGCGCTGCTCCTCGCGGCGCCGCTCGGCATTCTCGCCGCCATGCATCCCCGCTCATGGTTGGATCGGGCGATTAGCGCTTTCAACGCGTTCGCCATCGGCATCCCGAATTTTCTGCTCGGCATCCTGCTCATCCTGATCTTTTCGCTAAACTTCGCGCATCTGCCGGTCGGCGGGCGTGTACCGATCACCCAAGACCCCGGTGCAGGGATAAAAACGCTGCTCCTGCCCGCCGTCACCCTCTCGGTCGGCATCGCGGCGGTGCTGACGCGCTTCATCCGCAGCGCGCTCCTCGAAGTCCTCAGTGAGGATTACATCCGCACGGCGCGGGCGAAGGGGTTGCCGGAGACTGCCGTGATCCGCCGCCATGCGCTGCGGAATGCGCTCATTCCCATCATCACCGTGCTTGGCATTCAGGTAGGGCGGCTGCTGGGCGGCGCGGTGATCGTCGAGGCGGTCTTCGCATGGCCGGGGATGGGGCGGCTCGCCGTGCAGGCGATCCTGACGCGGGATTACACGATTGTGCAGGCGGCGCTCCTCCTGCTTGTGACCGCCTTCATCGTCGTCAACCTCATCGTGGATATCGCCTACGGCTTCCTCGATCCCCGCGTGCGGGTGCAGACACGCTAAGGAGCACATCGGGTATGAAGACGGCGCCAACAGCGATCGCGCAGCACCCAGAGGAGGCGCGGAGCATTGTCCGTGTCCGCACGCACGGCTTCTGGTGGACAACCGGTGTGCGCCTCCTCCGCCATCCGACGGGGGTAATCGGTGTGATCCTCGTCGGATTGGTCGTCCTCGGAGCGATCTTCGCGCCACTGATTACGGTCGCCGGGCCACTCGTGCAGGCGCCGGGTCAGGAACTCGGCGCCATCTCGCTCCATCACCCCTTCGGCACGGATGAGTTTGGCCGGGACATTCTCAGCCGCGTCCTCTACGGCGCGCGGATTTCCGTCGGCGTCGGCCTGCTCGCCGTTCTTACCGGCGCGGCGATCGGGGTGGCATTCGGCGTCATCGCGGGCTATATTGGTGGGCCGGTGGATACGATTGTGACGCGCGTTCTCGATGTGCTGCTCGCCTTCCCGCCGATCCTCATGGGCATCGCGATCACCGCCGTGATCGGCGCGGGGGCGAAGGGGGTCGGCATCGCGATTGGTGTCGCCAGCATCCCCGACTTCGCCCGGATCGCGCGGGCATCCACGCTGACCGAGCGCGAGCGCGACTACGTCGCGGCGGCGAAGGCATTGGGTGCGCCGCCGGGCCGGATCATGAGTCGGCACGTCCTGCCGAACATCGTGCCGCCGCTGCTCGTGCAACTGAGCGTCGCCCTCTCGTTCGCCGTGCTGCTGGAATCCGGGCTTTCCTTCCTCGGTATCGGCGTCCAGCCGCCGAATCCTTCCTGGGGCAGCATGCTTCAGATCGCGCGGACCTATCTCTATCAAGTACCGTCGTACACGATCACGGTCGGGCTAACGCTCGCGATGGTGCTGATCGGCTTCAACTTCATTGCCGACGCCCTACGCGATATTCTCGACCCGCGCCTGAACCGCGAACTGCGCTGATCGGAGGCAATCAGTGACCGACCGAATGAATGTCGTCTTTCTCATGCCGGATCAATTGCGACCCGACTTCCTGAGTTGCTACGGCGCGGATTTTATCCATACCCCGCAGATTGACGCCCTCTGCGCGGGAGGGACGCGCTATGCCCGTGCCATCTCTCCCTCACCGCTCTGTGTGCCGATGCGCGCCTCGCTGCTCACCGGCCAAAACACGATCCGCACAGGGGTCCTGAATAATTACTCATGGCTGCGCCCGGATCACACGGCGTGCGGCATGCCGACGTGGCCGGAACTGCTCGCCGCCGTCGGCTACACGACCGCCGGGATCGGCAAGATGCACTTCTATCCGTGGGACATTTCGGAGGGGTTCGCCTATCGCGCTATTGCGGAAGACAAACGGCACATCCACATTCAGGACGACTACGCCCACTACCTTCAGCGCCACGGCCACACGAAGTATCACGGAAACGAGCACGCGGGATACCACGAAAACAAGGGGGCAATCGTCAGCAGAATCCCCGCAGAGCATCAGGTGGATACCTGGGTCGCCGATCAGGCGTGCGCGTTCATCGCACAGTGCCCAACGGATACCCCTTTCGCGATGATGGTCGGCTTCCCCGGCCCGCACTGCCCCTACGATCCGCCGCCCGAACTGGCGGGAATGTTCGACCCGGCTGCGATGCCGCCGAGCATCCCGGCCACCGCCGACAGCGCGGCCTTTGATGAGGCGTTCATCGCCGCGAACCTCGGCGATTGGAACCAGGTTGATTACCGCGACTTCACCGAGGCCCAAAAGCGAAAAATCCGCGCCTATTACGCGGCGCTGGTCCATCAGATTGACACGGGCATCGGGCGTATCCGCGAAACGTTGCGCGCCACCGGGCGTCTGGAAAATACCGTGATTATCTTCGGCTCGGATCACGGCGACTATCTCGGCGATTACGGCTTCGTCGGCAAGGGTACATTCTTCGAGCCAAGCATCCATGTGCCATTGATCGTCCACGATCCGCGCGTTGCCCGTACCCGTATCGTGGCGAAGACCGTCTCTTTTCTCGATGTCTTTGCGGCGATCCTCCACGCCGCCGACGTCCCGTTGCCGCCCGACAGCGATGCGCAGGCATTGCCGGGATTCGGCCCTGAGACGCACGAACGCCGCACGGAGGTCATCGGCGTGCTGGCGGGCGGCATGTTCATTACAGACGACCGCTGGAAACTGGCGCGGTACGAAAATGGCGTCGTCGCGCTCTTCGACCTATGGAATGACCCGCACGAGCAGCGTAACCTCGCCGATGATCCTGCATACCGCGATCCATTGCAAATCCTCGACCGAGCGCTGCATGCCTCGCTCTTGCAATCACTCGTCGCGGCGAACCGAGACAAGATCATTCACAGCACGGAGACCGCGACACCGATGTTCGGTGTGCGGGGCTGGGCGCGCCCCTACCCCTATCAGCACGATCCGTGGCCGTGATACGGGAGCAAGATCGCGGCTCTGTCGCGCGGCGATCCAGACGCCAGGTTCCGCCGGTTCCATCATCACTTCGTCCACATAGCGCCAGAGCCGATCCTCGCCGGGCTGGAACGATTGGATGATCGGATGCCCGGTAGCATGGAGGTGCCTGGTTGCGTGTGCGGCAGATGCGCAGATGCACCCACAGATTTCACCCGTCTTCAGGCGCTCCTTGCAGCCGTTTGCGCTCGATGTGACATCGCGGATTTGATCGAGGAGGATGCAAGAGGTAGTACCGCAGTGAACCGTGGTCAGGCAGCATCGGCTATCTCCCGGAGCCAGTGCGTCGGTCGCTTCCGTCGTTTCACCGGCGGTACCGGCGCCGGGAAGATCAGGGGTTCGTCGATCGTCCAGCGGTGATCGGTCAGTCCCGCAGCCTGCGCCAGGGTGCGTCTGCCCAGGCTGCGGTGCGGGGTGACGAAGTTGTAGACCGTCCCCACCAGCCACATACCAGCCTCCTGGCGTCGCCACCTGCCGCACCGTCGCCCGACTGCACCGCACCAGCGGAGTGAGCCGGGCGCGAACGGTCGCGTTCAAGCGTTCGCCATGCGCCGTGGTGACCACCGCCGTTCTGCTTTCAATCTACGCAAGGGCGAGCGATTCGGCAAGACATGTGTGTGCGCCGCCGCTACACGAGTGCCGCCTTGACCGTTGCGGGCGTGAACGGAATGGAGCGAATCCGGCGACCGGTGGCATCGAAGATCGCGTTCGCAATCGCGGCGGCGACCGGCAGGCTGGCGATTTCCCCGACGCCGAGCGCGGGTTGGTGCGGCTGATTCAGGAGAGCAATGTCCACGGTCGGCACCTCCGGGAAAGTGAGGATCGGGTAGGAGCGCCAATCTATGCTCGTCACGCGGGATTGGTCGAAAGTCACCTGCTCCTTCAGCGCGCGGCTCGTCGCCTGGATGACATTCCCCTCGATCTGATTTTTGAGGCCGTCCGGATTGATAATCAGGCCGCAATCGTGCGCCACGCTGACATGCTGCACCTGCACCTGTCCGCTCCCTCGATCCACCGCGACCGCCGCGACCACCGCGCAATAGGCGAGCGTGTTCTCGTAGCGGATGAAGGAAACGCCGCGTCCGTTTGCCGTGCCAGCGCCGCTCGCATCCGGCCCCGGTGAGGATCGGGATTGCCAGCCGCTGAGATCGGCGACTTTCTGCACAACCGCGATGGCGCGCGGATCGTCGAGGTGATGGAGGCGAAATTGGACAGGATCGCTCGCCGCCGCTGCCGCAAGTTCGTCCATGAACGATTCATTCGCGAAGGTATTCGCCACACCGCCGAGGCTGCGCAATGCAGACGGGCGGAGGGGCGAGTTTGCGAGCCAGTGCGCGACGACGCGGTTGTTCTTGAAGGTGTAGTTCGTCGGCGCGTTGCGGTCTCCGCCGGTCGTGCCGTTCTTCGCGGCGGGCGCGGGCGGAGCGATCAATTGACCAGCGAGCAAGTTGCCCGACATACCGCCGGGGCGGGTGCTGTGCGTCGGCGTCCAGACACCATAGTCCCACGCCACCACCGTGCCCTGCGGGTCTAATCCGCCTTTGACCTCCATCACCATCGCCGGGCCTTTGGGTTCCCACGCGTGCTCATCCTGCCGCATCCATTGCACGCGCACCGGTTTGCCGACCGCTTTGGACAGGAGCGCCGCGTCCGCCGCCGCATCGTCGAAGCCGTTGTGCCCGTAGCACCCCGAACCTTCCATGTGAATCACCTGCACCGCGTCGGCGGGTGTGCCGAGCAATTGAGCGAGCGCGCCGCGCAGTGGATAGACCCCTTGCGTGCTCGACCAGATGACCACCTTGCCTGGCTGCACGTCCGCGATGGCGCACGAGGGGCCAATGGACGCATGCATCTGGTAGGGTTGCTGATACGTCGCCTGGAGTGTCTTCGCTGCACTCTTGATGGCGCCGTCCACATCGCCATCGTTTTTCAGGGACTTGTCCGTCGGGGTCTGATTACGGAGGAAGCTCGAGAGGTCTTCCATCTTCGGCAGGTTCGTCGCCGTCTGCCATGTTACCTTCAGTTGCCGCGCCGCATTGATTGCCTGCTCCTCACGCTCGGTGACGATGCCGACGAAGTTGCCGTTGCGTACAACCTTGACGATGCCGGGCAGATTCGCTACTGACCCTTCATCAAGGTTCTGCAACGTCGCGCCAACTCCGGCCGGGCGGACGACGCGCCCATGCAGCATCCCCGGTACGGAGAAATCCTGCACGTAGGCCGCGCCGCCGGTGATCTTCGGGACGATGTCCACGCGCGGCACCGGCGTGCCGACGACCGTGTACTGATCCGGGTTCTTTAGCGGCGCTTTGCCGGAGACTTTGCGATTGAAGCGCTGATTGCCGATCAAGGAGGCGTAGGTAACGTTCTTCGTCGGATCGCTTTGCACACTGACCACACCATCTTTGACGGCCAGTTGGGCGGCAGGTACACCGAGACGATCTGCGGCGAGCGAGAGCAGGGCTTGCCGGGCCTCGGCGCTCGCCTGCCGGAGCACGACGCCGCTGCTCTGGATCGTCGCACTCCCGGCGGTGTACCCCTCATCCGGTGTGCGCGCGGTATCGCCCATTACCATCGTGATCCGCGCGAAGGGGATATCCAGTTCGTCGGCGACGATCTGCGCGAGCGCGGTTTGAACACCGGTGCCGAGTTCGACCTTGCCACTGAAGACCGTTACATTGCCGTCATTCGCGATCGCGAGCCACGAATCCACCTGATCGGCAGTGTTCGGCGCCATCGTTTCCGCCGCCGAGGAACCGGCGACCGGTGATGAAGCGATAGGCGAAGAGAGCGGCGCAGCGGTGGCCCCCGCTGTCGGGGCCTGCTCGGCGCGCTCGGTCGCGACCGCCGTTGCCGGTGAGGCCGGGCTATTCGTCGGTGATGCAGCGGACGATGCGCGTTGCTCTGTCGGTGTCGGCGCGCTTCCCCCATTACTGCAAGCGGCGAGACTGAAACTCACCACCAGCGCGCCGCCGCTCTTGAGGAAGGTGCGGCGGGAAACCTTGTCCGTCATCATGACCGATTCTCCTGTCATTGCGGATTCCCCGCCGCGCGGGCAACAGCACGGAGGATGCGCAGGTGCGTGCCACAGCGACAGAGATTCCGCGCCAGCGCCGCGCGGGCTTCCGCGTCGGTCGGGTGCGGATTTTGCTTCAGGAGTGCCGCACCCGTCATAATCATGCCGGAGATGCAGTAGCCGCACTGCGACGCCTGCTCCGTGATGAATGCCTGCTGCAAGGGGTGCGGCTTTTCGGCGGTGCCGAGTCCCTCCAGCGTCGTCACCTGCGCATTCCCGACCTGAGAAACAGGCATCTGGCACGAGCGGACCGCCCGGCCGTTGACGTGGACGGTGCATGCGCCGCACTGTTCCAGCCCGCAGCCGAACTTCGGCCCATGGAGCTGCAACTCATTACGCAGCACGTAGAGGAGCGGCGTATCCGGCGCCGCCGCGACTGCATGTGATGTGCCGTTGACGGTAATAGTGAGCGTGTCTGCCATTGCTGCCTCGTTTCTCTCCGTGTCATATCCACGTCGAATCCAATCCTGCCCCCGCCAGATGGCGCATCAGGCAGGACGGGGCGCCCACCCGTCATCCCCTCTTTGACCTATCAAGAATAACACCACGCCCTTGTCATGTCCGTCGCTCGATTACGCGGTGGCGTTTGATGCCTGGTCCATCTATGCCCGCAGAAACGGTTGGCGAAGGTGTATCGCGATGTGGCCGAAACGGCCATACAGGACGAGGACGCAGCCACTCCTTGCCGCAGGCGTGACCCACCTCATGCGTTGGCTCAAATGTCCCTGGATGTTCTCGTTGAATATCATTCGTCGACCGGCAGGTATCAGCCTAACGAGCGTCATTTGGTCACGAGACGGGGCTTTTCGACAAGCAGACTCCTTTTTGAGACAGGTATCACGTATTGTTAGCTTGTTCTCGGTATTCGAAGCCGGCGCCACGTGTCATACGCGCTTTCATCGCCTGTACGAGAGTGAGGCGATCATCCCCGTTGGCTGCGACCGACGAAGGGCATAAACCCCGGGATGCCAACGTTGCAACGACGAGCGGATCGCAAACGGGCGGTGAAGCAAGGAAAATGAACACGCGGGTCGTGCGGAGGAGGAATGATGAGTGACTTGGAGCGAGGCGGGAGGCAGCGCGCGGATTTCGGGATCTTGCTCTTGCGCCTTGGAATCGGCGCAGGCATCATGACGCATGGCTATCCCAAGCTCTTTGGTGGTCCGGGCAAGCACCCGCCCGACGCCATCGTGAAACTGCTCGGAGAGAATCTGGCAGCAATCTTCGAACGCGGGGGGATCGAAAGTCTCAGTGGCGCGTTAGAGAAGATGGGTATTCCCTATCCGCGTCAGGCCGCACTCCTCACCGGCCTCGCGGAGTTCGGGGGTGGCCTTACCCTGGCGCTCGGGTTCAAGACGCGCCTGGCGGCCGTGCCGGTGCTGATCGCTATGCTCGTCGCGATCGGCAAAGCGCACTGGAAGACGGGGTTCACCGGGCAGGGGGGATACGAGATGGCCTATCTCTATGCGTTGGCGGCGGCGGTCCTTATTCTTACGGGGTCAGGAAAGTACGCGCTCGATGTGGGGGGCAGCAAGCAATAGTCGACGCGCGTGCAGCGTGACGGGCGCGTCGTGGTAAACGTCTGCGCGACCCTGGGGAGCAAGGGCGCCCCATGTCTGTGTTTCCTCTTGTCTTAGATGGGGCGAGAAGAATGATTCGTTCGTTGCATAGTAAACTCGACGCGGCGCCGTTCTGCCCGCATCCGTGCAAGGCCTGAACATACGAGGAGCGGAAGCATGATCATTCTCTCTGAGGAAAGAGCGTCGGACTCGCCCTATGTGGAAACGATCATGCATGGTCGAACCGCGAGCGATGGCGCCCCGATTCGCCCCGCCGCGTGCCACTGGCACATGGTCCTCGTGCGGCAGAACGGCGACGTGCGATTGCTCGTCGTCGGGCCGTGGACGACTGCCGGCGTCGCGTTGTACACTGCGGGCGCCGAAATTCTCTGGATCAAGTTCACGCTCGGCACATTTATGCCCCGTCTGCCCGCGACGCATTTCCTCGATACAGAGACGATCCTGCCCGATGCGACGAGCCGCTCCTTTTGGCTAAACGGTTCGGCGTGGCAATTTCCCGACTTCGGCAATGTGGAGACGTTCGTGAACCGGCTCGTGCGCGGCGATGTGCTGGTCCGCGACCCGCTCGTGGATGCCGTGCTGCACGATCACCCGCACGAGTTGTCGCCCCGCACGGTGCGGCATCGGTTCCTGCGGGCCACTGGCTTGACGCAGGGGCATGTCCGTCAGGTCGAGCGCGCTCAACGAGCGGCGGCGCTCCTGGAGCGAGGTGTCTCCATCCTCGACGCTGTGCATGAAGTCGGCTATTTCGATCAGCCGCATCTCACGCGGTCGCTCAGGCGGTGGATCGGGCATACGCCCGCGCAGATCATCCGGGCGGGGATGCCGGGATAGCCTTGCCATTTCGTACAAGACCGTACCCTGTCGCCGGGCTATCCTGTGTGCAGAGGCGCGAGGTCGAAACGCTCGTGGCCCGTATCAAGAAGCCGGTGGATCGGCGTGCGTGTTCGCACTGTCAACCGACAGAGGCTTTGCCCTCGGGGTGGCGGAGTGCGGGGCGACGCCGGTCGCTGGCACGAAAGGACGATGCCAGATGGATTGGAAGCTCGAACTGGTGCCGATTCCCGTCTCGGACGTTGACCGGGCGAAGGCCTTCTACACCGACAAGGTCGGTTTCCATGCCGACCATGACGTCAGAGTCAGCGCCGCGATGCGCGTCGTGCAACTGACTCCGCACGGGTCGGCCTGCTCGATCGTGGTGGGCATGGGGATCGTGGACACGCCGCCCGGCTCGGTGCAGGGCCTGCACTTGGTCGTCGCCGACATCAATGCGGCGCGTGCGGAACTCGCCACGCGGGGGGTGGCGATCAGCGTCGTTCAGGACCTTGGGGGAATCCTGTACGCCTCTTTCAGTGATCCGGACGGCAACGGCTGGACATTGCAGCAGATGCCCGTCGGCTAGCGTGCCGGAGTGCGACTCGCCATGTCGCCTGCCCCATCGGTTGCGGGTGTCGCGCGTCTGCCGCATATCGAGGTACCGGGACGCACGAGCGAAGTGGTGATGCCGGCTGTCTCTTTCGAAGCGGGTGCGCGGAACCGCACCCACACGCATGGATCATGGTTACGTTGTAGATCACAACAGGGCTATGGCGAAAGAGTAGTCCTCTCGGATGTGATGATGTCGAAGCAGGAGTAATCACTGCGGATAATCCGTGGCACAATAGTCGCAGCGGTATTTTCTGTCGGGGTACGGTGTTCAGTACAAGACGGCTCCGTGACCGGGAATGGATGAGACGAGGCACGCGATGGACGGCACGACAGGCAACAAGGTCTATCACGAATATATGCAGCGGCTGCCGATCGCGGTGCCGATGCTCGACCGCGCCGCGCTCGACCACGCTATCGCCGATCTTGGTGCGACGCCCGCGACAGTGACGGAAGAACAGATACTTCGGGCGCTGCGCGAGACGGTCTATCCGTTGCTCGCCGATGCGAGCCGAACCGCCGCTGCCGCACCGCCTCGGGCCGGGCTAATCACGACTGACGCGGCGAATCGCGTGCGGACAATCACCCCAGTAGCGGCAGCGATTTTCGGCCTTGCGCCGGATGTGGACGCAGTCGGGCAGTCGGTAGACGCGCTGCCGGGGCTGGATCGCTGCGTGCCGTCGGTGGACACCTTTGCGGACGCGGAGAGCGTCCAGATCACGGAATCCGTCATACCGGCGGACGGGCGGCGCGTGCGTTGCATTGCGCATCTGCGAACGGCAGCGGATGGCATGGCGCTCGGCGTCAGCGCAACGGTGCAGGACATCACGCTCGAAGCCGCCGTCTATGCCGAGGCGGAGCCGCTCTACCGGACGAATGAAACCCGTGCGGAAGAACTTTCGACTTTAGCGAATATCGCGCGGTTGATCGCCCTGACGACCTCGCTCGACGCGACATTGGCGGCGATCACGAAGCGCACGACGCAACTCCTTGATAGCCGGGCGGCGGCGATCTTCCTGCCGAACGCGCTCGGTCAATTGCAGTTAATGGGGCAGTTCGGTCTGCCGGACGACTATGCGGAGACGATTAACGAATTCATGCGCCTTGCCGTGCATCTGCCAGACGAGATGCAACCTCCTACCACGCTCGCCTTCCGCGATGGCGTCCCCGTGCATCGGAATATTATTGCCATCCCCGACGATGCGCCGGCGGGGGCGCATGCAGCGCGGGCGGTCGCTATTGCAGATGGGTGGGGTTCCATCGTCGCCGTCCCGCTCGTCGCAAAAGGCGCGACGAGCGGGACGCTCACCTGCTACTTCGCATGGCAGGAACCGCCGTCCGACGAAATGTTGCAGCGAATTATGACGATCACTGATTACGCCGCCATCGCGGTACAGACCAGCAAACTTTATGCGGAGACCGAGCGGCAACTAGCGGAAATGACCGCCCTCCATCAGACTGCCGCACTCCTCAACTCCAGCCTCGACCGCGCGGAAGTGCTCAATATGATCGTCGAGCAGGCGGCACGAGTAACGGGCGCGCGCGTCTGCGGTCTGCTCGAATTGAGCAGCAGCGGCGACGCGACGATCCCGCGTGCGATTTATGGCCTCGATCACTTCCCGTTCTCGGATGTTTCGATCCTCCGGCACGGCCCGGCACTCTACGCCATCCAGCAGCGGGCGCCGCTGATTATCCGCAATCATGGCGACGCGCAGGCGATGCCATGGTGGCGGGAGGATTATGCGGAGCAGGCCACGCACGGATCGCTGGGAGCATTTGACGCCAGGGCGTTTATCGCCGTGCCGTTTGGCTATCAGGGCGCGCACAACGCGGTGCTCATGCTCATCTATGACCATCCGATTAACCCGGACGCGAGCGAGTTGCAGTTGATTGCGACCTTCGCGGATCATGCCGCCGTCGCGATGCACAACGCGCTGTTGTATGAGCAGGCGCAGCAGGCGGCGGCATTGGAGGAGCGGCACCGCCTCGCGCGGGATTTGCACGACAGCGTCACGCAATCACTCTTCTCGATGAGCCTGCTCGCGCAAGTCCTCCCCGCTCTCTGGGATGTGCAGCCTGAGGAGGCGACGCGGAGCCTCGATGAACTGCGGCGACTCTCGAAGGAGGCGCTGGCGGAGATGCGCGCGCTCCTCTTCCAGTTGCGGCCCGTTGCGCTGGAGGAGGAAGGGCTGGTCGAGGCGCTCCGGCGGCACATCGAATCTCTGCAACGGCGCGACGGCCCGGCGCTCGCGTTCACTGCGACGGATGCGGAAGAGCGGCTGCCATTGCCGCTTGAAGAAGCGCTTTTCCGGGTGGCGAGCGAGGCCGTGAGCAACGCGCTCAAGCATGCACATGCGAAGGCAATCACCGCCGCGCTTGACATCCGTGATGGGACTGCCACACTGACGGTACGGGACGATGGCCGCGGTTTCGATCACGCGGCGCATCAGCCGCAGCCGGGTCATCTTGGCCTGCCGGGGATGCGAGAGCGTGTCGAGCGCATCGGCGGCGTTCTGCGTATCGAGAGCGCGTCGGGTGCGGGTACGACGATCACCGCGCGCGTCGCCATCCCCGCCATGCAGTCGCAATTTGCGTGAGGGTAGGCGATGGAAACGCGGGTACAAGACAGCCTCACCGCCGCGAAACTTCTTCTGGCAAACGGGTTTGAGGCGATTGCCGCTTGTCGTGGATAGTATGCGATGTTCTATGTTGCACAAGTCTTCCTTGAAGGTGGCGGAATGGCGTCCTCCAACCATTCCGGTGTACTTGCCGCCTTCGGGCAGCACGTCGCCAATACTGGTCGGGCGCCACGAGCGTTCAACCGTATCCTTATTGATGCCGAGGACTTACGGGATCACGAGCGATTATGGTCGTGAGGAAAGAGTGACCACGGAGCAAGCCGAAGCGCAAATCGCTCATGCGGAGGAATTTCTTGAAGTCGCCGAACGCGTAATTGGTCCACTCTCATTGGCAGATGAGGAAACTGAGTGATACGGCAACGGCGCGTACAATGGCATTGGAGATGCGCGTGGATGCGTGAGAAAGAAGATCGAGGAGCGGATGAACAGCACGACACAATCCCCGGAGAAGAAGATTCGCGTCCTCGTCGTGGACGATCACAGCGTCGTGCGGCAGGGGCTGCGGATGTTTCTGCTCGTCCAATCTGACATGGAGTTGGTTGGGGAGGCGCAGAATGGGCGCGAGGCGGTGGAACTCGCCGCAACGCTCGCGCCGGATGTCGTACTGATGGACCTGCTGATGCCGGAGATGGACGGCATCGCAGCGACCGCCGCGATCAAGGGTGCGCACCCAGAGATACAGGTGCTCGTCCTCACGACCTTTCTCGACGACCGGCGCGTCGCGGAGGCAATTCAGGCGGGTGCGGTCGGTTTTCTCCTCAAAGAGGTCGAGGCGGACGACCTGATTAAGGCGGTACGCGGCGCGGCGCGCGGCGAGCCACAACTCCACCCGGACGCGGCGCGGATGCTGATGGGCCTCGCCACTCGCCCGCCGCCCGCCCCGGACCATGCGACCACGCTCACCGACCGCGAACGCGACGTGATTGCCCTGCTTGCCGAAGGGCAGAGCAACAAGCAGATCGCACGCGAACTCTCGATCAGCGAGACGACGGTGAAGGGACATGTCGCGAATATCCTCGGCAAACTCTCTCTCGCCGACCGCACGCAGGCCGCCGTCTATGCCGTCCGCAATGGCCTCGCACGAGAAGCCCGCTCGTCGTAAAAGGGTGCGTTTCACATGGAACCCCACATGCTGCCACGAACATCCAGGATGACGGTGATGCGGCGGGCCTTCCGGCTGCGCTGCCCGGTCTGCGGGCAGGGGCGGCTCTTCCGGCGCTTCACGATGCTGACGTGCTGCGCGCACTGCGGCTTCCACTTCGAGCGAGAGGTCGGCTATTTCACGAACACCGCCGTCATCAATTATGCCGTGGCGAGCCTGCCGATCCTCTTTATCGTCGCGCCGCTCGCCTATCTGCGGCCGCACGCAATCGCGCTGGCAATCGGCCTCGGTTTCCTCTTCGCGATTGCGCTCCCCCTCCTCTGCTTTCGCCATGTCCGTAGCCTCTGGCTCGCAATTGACGTGCTCGTCCGCCCACCCATCGCGGTAGAATTCGATACCCTCAATACACCCGAATAGTGAGCGCCCCTCCGAACGGCGGGCTGTGCACCCCTCCGGGCAGCAAGGGAAAAACCGTTCATGCGGCCAATGTGACGCGCGCTGGCTGCTGGCACAATGATCCTGACACCGACATTTGGGTTTTGGTGACACATGAAATGGGAGGAACACATGGCAACGGCAATCGCACCTATTCCCCGCACGGCCGCGCAGGAGGAGAATCGCTCCAAGTGGCTGACGCTGGTGGCGATGTGTTTCGCGCTCTTTATGCTGATGCTGGATAACACCGTCGTCAACAACGCGCTGCCGACGATCCAGCGGCACTTCAATACGTCGACCGCTTCCCTCGAATGGATCGTCAATGGCTATACGCTTTCGCTCGCCGTCCTGATGGTGACGATGGGCAAACTCGGCGATGTTTTCGGGCGCAAGCGAGTCTTTTTGATCGGCCTGACGGTCTTCACCGCCGCCTCGTTCGCCTGCGGCATTGCGCCGAATCTCGGCGTGCTGATCTTCTTCCGCGTAGTGCAGGGGCTGGGCGGCTCGATCATGACGCCGGGCACACTCTCGATCATCACGGCCACCTTCATAGGCAAGGAGCGCGCGCAGGCAATCGGTATCTGGGCCGGCGTCTCCGGCCTTGGGCTTGCGGCCGGCCCGATCATCGGCGGCGCACTCGTCGAGTATGTCAACTGGCAGGCGATCTTCTTCATCAATATCCCGATTGGCATCGCTGCCTTCATCGTCTGTGTCCGTGTCGTCAAGGAGTCGTACGACACATCAGCGGCGCGATCCGTGGATTACCTCGGTGTCGCGACGCTGACGCCCGGCATCTTCGCCCTCACACTGGCGCTGATCGAGGGGCAAACCTGGGGCTGGGCGAGTGGGCGGATTCTCGGTCTCTTCGCGGCGACGGTCGCCTTGTTCGCACTTTTCGCTCTCGTCGAGAACCGGCAGGCGCATCCAATGGTGAACTTCGGGATGTTCCGCTCGATGACGTTCACGGCGACGAACGTGATCTCCTTCGTCCTGTCGTTCGGCATGTTTGGCTCGATCTTCTTCCTGACGCTCTACATGCAGAACATCCTCGGCTACTCCGCCATCCAGTCCGGCCTGCGCACGCTACCGACGACGGGGTTGGTCATGATCAGCGCGCCGCTCGGCGGTAGGCTCACCGGGCGCTTCGGCGGGCGGCCGATCATCTTCACCGGCCTCGTCCTCGTCGGCCTCGGCCTGTTGCTCGATGGCCTCCGGCTGACGGCGCACTCACCGTATACCGATCTCCTGCCGTCGTTCATCATGATCGGCATCGGCATCGGCTTCGCGATGTCGCCGCTCTCCTCCGTCGCAATGGGCGCGGTGGAACGGACGAAGGCGGGCGTGGCAAGCGGCATCCTCAATATGAACCGGCAATTGGGCGGCGTCTTCGGGATCGCCTTGCTCGGCGCGATCTTCGCGAATCGCTCGCACAGCCATGTCGCGAGCGCCGTGAACGGCCTACCGTTGCCCGACCCCGCGAAGGCGCAAATCATCGCGAACGCGAGCCTCTGTAAGGGCGGCGGCACACTTGCGGGTGTTGACTCGGCGCTGGCGCTGCGGATCAAGGACGCGGTGCTCGGCGGGGTCGTCAGCGGCCTGACAGAGGCGATGCTCGTCGGCGCGGTCGCCTGCGCGATTGGCGCGGCGCTCGCCTTGATGCTGAAGCGGCCCGCAGAGGATGCCGAAACAGTCATCAGCGAAGCAGAGCATGAATTCGTTCGCGAACCGGCGCTCGTCTAATGCACAAGCGTGGGGC